>JBKBTB010000016.1:0-15792 GCA_046291015.1 Exilispira sp.
TTTTTCGATTTTTTCTGGCAGTTTTACCTTATTTTTAGCCATATCGACAACTATCTTATTTGTTTGCAAAAATGAAAAGAAAATTATTATGGCTAATAAAACAATAAAAATAAAAAATCTCGATTTCATAGATAACCTCCAGTATTCATATAAATTTAGAAATATACATTTTTATTTTTCACCCTGCAATAAAATTATAAATATAGATAAAAATAAATCAATTTGAACTTCTTAAAATAAGTTTTATATTAAATTTAGATTTAATGTTAAAAAAATCAAACCTATTGAAAAAAATTAAAAAAGATATACAAAGTCTTATAAAAGATATATAAAAGATATATAGTAAAATAAAAGGTTTATAGATGAAAAAAAATAGTTCCTGTGCAATTCAAGTAGTTCCAGTAGAAATTGAAAATAGAAAAAAAATGTATGAATATATCGATTATGCGATTTCAATTATAAAAGAAAGCGGATTAAAATATCTTGTAACTCCATTTGAAACAGTAATCGAAGGAGATATAAATCAAATTTTATCACTGATTGAAAAAATAAATAATAAACTTTTAGAAAAAGGATTAAGAATAATTTCTATGAATATAAAGATATGGAGTGGAGATATTGGAACTATTGAGGAAAAATTGGAAAATTATAAGTAGGAGGAATTTATCATGAAGAAAGAATATTTTCTTTATTTTATATCTTTGATTCTTATCTTTGTCTGTATTTTTATCTTTTTTTCTTTTGTTAGCAACACAAATGCTGATGCAAGTATACAGATAAGTGAAGGGACTTTAAATAAATTTTTAATTGCAATTGGGGATCTTACCAGCACAGAAAAATTTTCTGTTTTGGGTTTATCTGGAACATATACATGGCTTGTACAAAATCCCAAGATAACTTTAATCTCTGGAAAGGCTAAATTTACAGGAGATGTTACAATTACAATAAACCCGGGTAATATTGTTACAAAATCAAAAGCAGATGGAGAAGTTAGCGTTAACTATGACATTAACACAAATAAAATTCAAATTCGGGTGACAAAAGCACTTGTTGAGATTAGAACAAAAATTCTTAATAATATGGTAAAAATTGCAGAAATAGATTTAGCAAAATATTATCAAATTGCTTTTGATTTTCCAGGTCCAAAACCATTTGAAAATTCTGTTGATGTCAAAATGCCAGATGGAAAAATAAAGAAAATAAAGATAGATTTCATACCTGTTCTTACAATTATTGATGGAGCTGTTGTTGTTGGTTCTGAACTACGATATACCCCTATAAACTAATACTAAAAGGAGGCTGAATGTATACTACTTCAAATAATATAGACATAATTACAATTCCTTTTAGATTTGTTAATACCTTTTTGATAAGTTATAAATCGAACTATATACTTATCGATACTGGTTATCCAAAAGATTATTTAAAACTTTACAATAAGATCTCTCTTATAACTCTGGATCCAGACCTTTTAAATTTAAAATATATAATAATCACACATCATCATTCTGATCATACTGGAGCTATCTGTTACTTAAAAAAGAAAAATCCTAAAATTCAAATTATAGCCCATAAAAACTGTTTTGATAATTTAGAGAAAGGTTCAAATAGCATTGACGAAAAATATTTTACATGCTCAATAACACTTCAAAGACTTACAAGATTATCACATAAACTTTTTAAAAATTCAGGTAAATTTACTCCATATAAAAAACAGGAAAATGATTTTGTGATTGATGAAAAGCCTTTATATATCGATTTAGAATCTTTCGATATTTTTGATGAAGATTTATTCGAAAAAAAAGAAAATAAGGATAAAAATCCACCTTACCTTAAAATATTTTATACACCGGGACATACAAATGATTCTATATCAATTAAAATAAATTCATACATTGTTGTTGGTGATACTATGGCTTCAAGCTTCAATATCTTTGGAAATAGATTTTTACCTGTTATTTTCACTAACCTTTCTACTCTTTATAAAAGCTGGGAAAATATTTTAGAAGAAAATGTAAAAACAATTTTACCCTCTCATGGTAACTCTTTTGATCTAAATTGCATCTCTCAAAACTTAAGAATTATAAATAAAGTATATAAAATTTAACATTTTATAAAACAATAAAATAAAGATAATTTTTACAAAATAATTTTTAAAAATATCATAAGGTAAAAATAAAAAAATAGAATATTTATGAAAAAATTATTTATTTATTTAATTTTTTTATTAACATTAATATTATTTGTGTTATATAGTTATGCTTTTTTGATTACCCATATTATTCCAATAAATTCAAATTTTGTTTTGAATGTAAATTCAGGTGATAATTTAAATAAAATATTGAATATATTAAAAGATAATGGACTTAAGGGGAACTTATTTATAATAAGACTTTACACAAGATTATTTTATAAAAATCTGGTAATTAAAATTGGTTCATATCAGATAACAGAATATTCTACTTATTGGACTATAATCAATGATATAAATAACGGCATAGGAATACCATTTAAAATAACTATACCACCTGGTTTAAAAATATCTGAGATTGCAGAGATTTTAAGCTCTAAAAATATTACAACAAAAGAAGAATTTTATAATATTATAAATCAAGACAATTTTATAAATCAGTCTTTTCCTTCATATTTTAATATACTTAATAATATAGAAATTATAAATTACTGGCAGAAATTTAAAATTAATTTAAATGAAAAAAAATTTGAAGGTTTTTTCTATCCTGAAACTTATTCTTATTCTAAAGGAACTTCAACTTTTATAATACTTCAACAACCTATTAAATTCTTTTTTAAGATGCTTGAAAAATTTCCCATATTAAATTTAGCCGCAGATCAAATATATCATAAAATAATAATAGCATCTTTAATTGAGGAAGAAGCGATAATAGATAGTGAAAAACCTGTTATTGCTTCTGTTATATATAATAGACTTGCAAAGAGGATGAGACTTGAACTATGCCCAACTGTTGAATATATTTTACCTCATCATAAAAAGAAACTAACAATTGATGATTTAAATATAAAATCTCCTTACAATACTTACTTAAATACCGGGCTACCTCCAACACCAATCTGTAACCCTTCATTTGAATCATTAAAAGCTGCTTTTTTCCCTGCAAATACAGAGTACCTTTTTTATGTCGCAAAAGGTGATGGAACACATTATTTTTCAAAAACTTATTCCGAACATTTAAGGTTTAAAAATAATTCAAAGTTTTATTAAAGAAAAAGACTGACTCAAATAAAGAGTCAGTCTTTTTCTTTAATAATCAAAAAGAATAAAAATTAATTTAACAAGTCTAATCAATATGGGTATATTCACCACTACTGCTACTTTTCGAATAAACTTCTTGATAGGGCTCTTTCTTTTTAAGAGATAAAATTATGGAGATAACTGCTTCTATTATCATCCAGACAGCTATTATTAATGTAATAATTGTAATAGTACTAAGTAGAGCATTTTTTGCCTTTATAAATTTTATGGTATTTAAAATACTTGCCCATATTGTAACAGTTAACATGAATAACATAGGAATAAGTGTTGGTAATACAGTCTTTTTCTTTTTTGCAAGATAAACTGTTGCAACAAGTAAGGCAAGTCCTGCAAGTAGCTGATTCAAAGCACCAAATACTGGCCAGAGTTTCATAGCACCTTTTCCATCCGGTGATACCATACAAAGAGCAAAAGCAAGAAGAACAACAATTGCGGTTGAAAAATATCTATTTTTAAATGGTCCAACAGGTTTTCCATCTTTTGATTTTGTCAATTCTTCAAGACCAAATCTTTGCATTCTAATAGCAGAATCAAGTGTTGTACCGGCAAATGATACGACAAAAATAGCCATTAATGTTCTACCAAGTTCAAAAGGAATTCCAATGACTTTCATCAAATTTGCAGCACCTTCAACAATTGCCTTTAATTGAGCTCCAAGACCGGCTCCAGCTGTTGTTGAGTAAGAGGCATAATATTTCAACCACCCTTCTTTACCGGCGCCATACATTCCAAGACCAGCTGTAACAGCAACAATTACTAAAATTGAAAGAGAACCTTCAAGTAGCATTCCACCATAACCAACATATTGGGCATCTGTTTCTTTACCAAGCTGTTTTACTGTTGTACCAGATGATGCAAGGCTATGGAAACCACTTATAGCTCCACAGGCAATTGTTACAAAAAGAAGTGGCCATAAAGCAGGTGCGCCTTCTGCATGGTGTATTGCTGGTGCAACAATTTGAGGTCTTCCAACTATGGTCCCTAAAAATAATACACCCATTAAAACTAAAAGCTCATGTGAATTGATATAATCTCTTGGTTGCAGTAGTGTTTGAACTGGTAATGTGGAAGCAAAATAACCATAGATCAATAAGATTACTATCCATATTATAATAGGAGAAATAGCTCCAATTGCAGGAATGCTGACAGGAACAAAAATACCTAATACAGCAAAAGCATAAAGTAAAATAAGACCTATAATAGAATACACTGTATCATTTTTATTTCTTTTATAAACCATATACCCTATCCAGATAGCTATAGGTATTTCCATCCAGATAGATATAACACTTTGTGGATACATTGTAAAAAGTAATCCCATAATCATTGCAAAAACAGCAATAACTAACCATAGTAAAAACTGGATAAGAATTAAAAATATTGTTCCAACTCTATTGGATACAAGGCCCCTTGTCATTTCACCAATTGTTTTTCCACCATGTCTTGATGAAATAACTAAAGAGGTGAAATCCTGAACACCACCTGCGATAATTGGACCTATAAGTATCCATAAAAATGCAGGTAACCATCCCCATATAACACCAATGGCTGGTCCAACAATTGGTCCAGTTCCAGCTATTGTTGTAAAATGATGTCCAAGTAATATATGTTTCTTAGTAGGAACATAATCAACACCATCACTAAAACTTTTAGATGGAACAGGATTATCATCTTTTAAACCAAAAAGCTTTTTACCAAGCCATCTTCCGTAAGTATTGTAAGCGACAATATAACCAACAAATGCGATAATAGCAAGGAGTAAAGAATTCATTAAACCTCCTCAAATATTTTTTGAAAAAAGATTAATCTTTTTTCAAATTTATTGTAACTCATATTAAATATTGTCAAGTTTTTTTATTTTAATTTAACTTAAATTTACATATATTTTGATTCTTATATTTATTGGTTTAGTTGTAAATTTTTTTATAAATATTTGTAAATCATTACAAAATAATATTTCTTTATTATTAATTTATGTTTACAAATAAAACACTTAAATTTCTTGACATCTATAATATTTTTAATAATTTAATTCTGTCTGAGAGGAAATGGTTTTGCACCAATCCTTGAAGAGCCATAAATAATTTACAATTCCAGAGGATTATATCTGATGGAAAAGAGAATCGGTATTATTGGAATAATAATAGAAGATTTTTCGCAAGTAGATGAAGTTCAAAGAATTATTCACCAATTCCAAGACTACATTCTTGGTCGTCAGGGAATGAATCTTAAAGAACATAATATCAGAATTATAAGTCTTATAATGGAAGCGACAAATGATCAATTTGGCTCTTTCACCGGTAAGTTAGGCAAACTCTCAAATGTTCGTGTAAAATCTATCCTCTCAAAAAATAAAGGGGATAGTAATGATAAAAAGATCGAACATCCAATCAACTGAAATCAAAAGCTTTATTAATAGAGAAAAACTTTATCAATTAATTGATGATGTAAAAAATTATTCAAATAGAGAAAATATAGATAAAATAATAGAAAAGTCATTTCTATTAAAAGGGCTCAATTTAGAAGAAGTTGCAATTCTTCTAAATACCGAAGATGATTTTCTTATTTCAAAAATATTGGATGCAGCATCAAAAGTTAAAGAATTAATTTATGGAAAAAGACTTGTAATCTTTGCACCACTTTACATTGGTAATATTTGTTCAAATAATTGCCTTTATTGTGCTTTCAGAAAGGACAATCATGATCTTAAAAGAGCGGTATTAAATTTTTCACAAATAGAAATGGAGACTCAATCTCTTTTGAAGCAAGGGCATAAAAGGATATTGATGCTTTGCGGTGAATCTGAAGAAACCAATCTGGATTATTTTTGCGAGGCAATCAGGAGGATATATTCACAAAACTATAATGGTAATAATATTAGAAGAATAAATGTTGAAATTGCACCTTTAAGTGTCGATGGTTTCAAAAAGCTTTACAATGAAAAAATTGGTACCTATGCATGTTTTCAAGAAACATATGATGAAGTACTTTATAAGAAATACCATCCCGAAGGTCCAAAACAGGATTATTTAAATAGACTATTTGTCATGGATAGAGCAATGGAAGCTGGTATAGATGATGTGGGAATCGGAGTGCTTTTTGGACTTGCAGATTATAAATTTGAAGTTCTTTCACTCATCGAGCATGCAAGACATTTGGAAGAAAAATTTGGAACCGGTCCACATACTGTAAGTGTACCAAGAATAGAACCAGCTGTCGGTGCACCACTTTCGTATAAAATTCCATATCCAGTTTCCGATAAAGATTTTAAAAAAATTATTGCTATAATAAGACTTAGCCTTCCTTATACCGGAATAATACTTTCTACCCGTGAAAATGAGACATTGAGAAAAGAATTATTTCATTATGGAGTAAGTCAGATCTCTGCTGGTTCAAGAACAAACCCCGGAGCTTATTCTCATACAAATGATGAAAGTACAGCCCAGTTTCAATTAGGTGATCATAGAAGTTTGGAGGAAGTTATTTCAGCATTAATTGATGATGAATTTATACCATCTTTTTGCACTGCATGTTACAGAAAAGGAAGAGTCGGGAAAGATTTTATGGATCTTGCTAAACCTGGATTGATACAAAAATTCTGTATGCCAAATGGAATATTAACATTTGCCGAGTATCTAATTTCTTTTGCATCTGAAAAAACCAAGAAGAAGGGATTTAAACTTATAGAAAAACTTATTTCAAAGATAAAAGATGAAAACCAAAAAAAGAAGATAAAAATTGATCTTGAAAGGGAACTTAAGGGGCAAATGGATGTCTACTACTAATATTTTAAGCAATTATTATCTAAAGCTTTATCTAGAACTTGAAAATGAACTGGAAGATTTCAAAAAATCTAAATTTACAAAAATTTTCCCCAAATTAGACAATGAAAATCTTTTTAATTGGTATTTCAACCAAAAAACAGAAGACTTAATAAAATATAGTAATTATTTATGTGAAAAACTTTACGGTAAAATAGTATATTTAAGAGGATTGATAGAATTTTCAAATATTTGTCAAAGAGATTGTCTTTATTGCGGGATAAGAAAGAGTAATAAAAATGTAAATAGATATATCTTAACAAATGAACAAATAAAAAACATCATATTAGATGGACTTTCAAGAGGATTTAAAACCTTTGTTCTTCAGAGTGGTGAAAATGATAAAATTATTCCAGAAAAAATTTCAAATCTTTTATTTGAAATAAAAAATATAAAAAAAAGCCATATGGATGATTTTGCAATTACCTTATCCTGTGGAGTATATCAAAAAGAAGTTTATAAAAGCTGGAAAAAGTATGGAGCAAATAGATATTTACTTCGTTTTGAAACATCTGACGAAAAAATTTTTAAAAATCTTTGTCCCGGTAGAACTTTAGATGAAAGACTTAAGGCTCTTGATGATTTAAAAATTTTGGGATATGAAGTTGGTTCTGGTTTTATGGTTGGTCTTCCTGGTGAAAACCATAGGACAAGAATAAATAATATTTTGTTATGTCACCACTTTCAATTTGACATGGTTGGAATAGGTCCTTTCATCCCCCATTCTCAAACTCCACTTAAAGATGAAAAACCTCTTTTAATCGAAGAATCAATTCGACTGACCGCTCTTTTAAGAATAATTCTGCCATTTTCAAATATCCCGGCAACAACAGCAGCAGGAACTCTTGATCCTTTTGGTAGAGAAAAAATGCTTTGTTCAGGAGCAAATGTATTAATGCCCAACATTACACCTAAAGAAAGAAAAAAGGATTATCTTTTATATGATGGTAAAATTTGTATTAATGAGGAAGGATATCAATGTATTGGATGTCTTGAATCAAGACTGGAAAAGATAAATAAAAATATTAGCCTGGATAAGGGAGATAGTTTGTCTTATCATATTAGAATTTTTAATTATAAAAAATAAATTTAAGGAAAATTAGATGATCAAAACTCCAACTTCTGAAAGAATAAAAATAGTTATCTTTGGCAAAAGAAATTCTGGAAAATCCTCTCTTATTAATAATATAGCTCAAAAGGATATTGCCATAATTTCAAATATCCCCGGAACGACAACTGATCCGGTAAACTACACAATGGAATTGGCTCAACTGGGTCCAGTAGTTTTCATAGATACAGCTGGTATAGATGATGTAGGAGATCTTGGAAATTTAAGAGTCAAAAAGACAATTGAAAAACTTAACATTGCAGATCTTTGCATATTTGTAACTTCAGCACATGAGAATATTTCAGAAATCGAGATTAAGTTTTTTAATGAAATAAAGCAAAAAAAACCGGTATTTGTTGTATTTACTTTTTACAATGGTTTTATACATCCATCAAAAAATTTCTTGAAAAATGAAAATCATGTAATGGTTGATAATATAAAAGGATATGGTGCTTTTGAGCTTAGAGAAAAAATTATATCAATGAAAAATTTAATCGAAACCGAACCAGGATTGTTAGAGGGACTTTTCGATAAAAATGATTTTGTTATTCTGGTTACACCAATAGATACTGCTGCACCCAAAGGCAGACTAATTTTACCACAGGTCGAAGCAATCCGTGAACTTCTGGATAATGATTGTGGTGTTTTAGTTTTAAAAGAAAATGAATTAGAGTATTTTTATGACAATATCGGTATAAAACCTAAAATAGTTATTACCGATAGTCAGGCTTTTGGTAAAGTTTCAACAGTTATTCCTCCTGAACAAAAACTTACTTCATTTTCTATTTTGATGGCAAAGAAAAAAGGCGATCTAATACCATTTATCGAATCATTAAAAAGTTTTGAAAAATTAAAACCTAATAGCAATATTTTAATTCTGGAAGCTTGTAGCCACCATAAACAAAAAGACGATATCGGTTCAGTTAAAATTCCAGAATTTGTAAAGAAAAAAGTACAAAAAGAAGTTCGCTTTGAATGGAAAAAACAGATCACAGACCCTTCACAAATCGAAGGTTTCGATGGAATAATAATGTGTGGAGGTTGTATGACCAGTAGAAATCAATATTTAAATACACAAAAAATGATAAAAGATTTAAATATACCAATGTTAAATTATGGTTTATTTCTTGCCTGGGCTTTTGGACTTTTACCAAGGGCAATCGAGATTTTTCCTGAAATTTATGAGAAATATTGTAGTATAATGAAATAAATATCCTATAAATTAAATCAAATTATCCAGTAAATATTTATATTGATCTGAAAATCTTTCAACTGAAAAAATTGTCTTTAACAAAATAGTTCCATTTTTAACATATTTTTGTCTTAAACGCTCGTCTTTTAATAATAATATTGTTTTTGCAAGAGCACCAAAAGTTTCATTAAAACAAATAGTTGCTGAAGGACCATAACTTAAAATCTCATTAAGAGCCCCACTTGACATTGCAATAACTGGTTTTTCATTTTTAATTGATTCAATAGCAACAAGCCCAAAAGTCTCCCTTACAGCGTTTAAAGATGGAATCACACATATATCAATTGAATCAAAAAATTTCTTCTTATCTTCGATAAAGCCTAAAAATACTATATTTTGACTCAATTCTTTTAATTCTACCATCTTCTTTATATAATTTTCATAAGAAATTGAATCAAATTTACCACCGACAAGTAATTTCCAGTACACCCGACTATCTAATTCTTTTAACTCTTTTAAGACATCTATTAAAAGCTCTATCCCTTTTTGTTTTGTAATCCTCCCAAGAAATCCAAGAGTTATTTTTTTAATCTTTTTTCCCGAAAAATTATCAGTTATATTTTCAAATGCGAAAATATCATTAGAAAAAGAACAATTTAATGATTTACTTTGATTTAAATTATCAGATAAAATATCATCAATTTTATCTATAGTATTATAAATTACTCTTATCTTTGAAGAAAATTCTGGAAACTGAGATTTTAAAACATTTGCACAATAATAAGATGGTGTAATTATTAAATCTGCCATTTTTAGAAAGAATAAGTTTGGAAAATAATTCAATTTATAACTATTGTGCCTTACCAGTATAATTTTAGAATCGAAAAATAATTTATAAAAAAAAATTAAAAAATATTCTTTTGCTGTATGAATTATAATATAATAAGGTTGTAATTTATTGTAAGTTTTTTTCAGAGTTATAATTGTTTTGATTAAATTTTTTTCAAGATAAACTATCTTCGATCCATTTTTTTTTAGAATTTTACAAATATCTGAATTTTTCCTTACCATATGAATGAATTCATAATTATCTGAAAGTGCTTTTTCTAGTATTAAGGTGTATTCATCAACACCGCAATGATTAACTGAACCATTTATAGAAAAGATAACTTTATTTTGTTGTTTCATGATTAATATCTTTTAAAAATTTTTCATTATCTTTTATCTTACCTTTATTCCTATTTTAATTTTATCTTAAAAATTTTATTTATGTTCAAAAATCAAAAAATTATGTTTTTCAACTTTAACTAAATTGTCTATATCTTTATTCATATTTTCTTTGAATCTTATATTTTTTAAGCTATAAAAAAGGATTTTATAATTTTTTAGATTAATATCCAATATTTTTTGGATAAAATTATTTTTAAGTACAATATCTTTATCAGAAAGATTTAAAAATAGTAAAATAGATTTTTCTTTATCAAAGGCAAAATAAAAATCTTTTTTCAATAATCTTCTTGAATAAAAACCTCTGTTTTTCAGTTGTGAAAACCAGTATAATGCTTCATCAATTAAATTATTATCCAGATCATCGCAATCATCAGAAATCATAAATTGTGAACCAAAAATGAAGTTTACAATAATCAAAAGCAGTTTTTCTTTATATGTTAGTTTTATTTTGGAATTTCTAAAAAAACAAACATCTGGATCAGAAAAATAGACTGTTTTATTCAATAAGCTTCTATTTATTGTATCGGTGAGACTCATATAAGCGGATGGTCTTCCTTCATAACCGGCTATTTTACCTATTAAAAGCTCCCATTCTTCTCTGGTGTCAGCTCCGATTCTCATAATGGGATAAAAAGGATATGAAAGTTGTAAAGGAGCACCACATCCAAGAAGAATTATATCTTCAGGTAAAGAATTTAAAAGTTTTTTTTGAAAGAGGTTATAATAGTAAGCTGTGCCATGTTCCTTATTTTTATGATTACCATTTACAAGACCAGCATAAAGGAAATCGAGCTTTAAAAATTTAAAATTATAATCTTCTACCAATTTTTTAATCTGATAAATGATGTATTCTCCTGTCTGGGGAATAGAAAGATCATAAGTATAAAAATCACCACCCCAAAGAGGTATATTACCACAAGAAATTGGCTGGTTTTTATAATCTTTTAAAACCCAGTCATAATGGTTTTTATAAATCTCTGATTCTCTTAAAAGTGCAAGCGGCGCAATCCATATGCCAGGAATATAACCTTTATTTTCGATTTTTTCAGCAATCTTTTCAAGAGGTGTGGGGAATTTTTCATTTTGCTGCCAATTTCCAACTTTAATTTCCCATCCATCATCAATCTGAAAAACTGCTTTCGATTTTATATTAAATGGTTTTATAAAATTGCTAAAAAGATTTAAGTTTTTATTTATTGAATCTTCAGTTATTGAAGTGTAATAATTATACCATGATTCCCATCCATAAAGATGTTCACTATTTTCATCATAGATTTTTTTACTTTTTATTTTTTGTTTTAATAATTCAAAATTATCTTTAAATATTGTCTCAAAAGATTTTTTTTGCTGTAAAAGTTCATCTGCAAAAATAATATAAATATTATCAATTTTAATTTTTCCTTCCAGCTTTTCACCATTGTAACCAAATAAAATTTTTAATTCATTTTCCCTTTTTCCAAAAACAAATGTAGCAGGAAAAATTGTATCTTTTGAAATAAATGTAACATTTTTATTTGATGGTAATCTTTCAAAAAAGCAAATAAAAAAATTTGAAAGAAAACTTTTTTTGCTAACATACCAATTTTCATAGTCAGATTTTATAAATCTTAAAAGTGATGGTTTGAGTCTGATATTTGTCTGATTCTCATTAATATAATATTCATAGGCTTTAGACCAGGATTGAAATCCATTAACAAGAACAGAATTTACCTTGAAATTTTCCCAATCATAAACACAAGATACAAAATCATAAATACTATCAATTTTTAAATATAGAGATTTTATGCTTTCTGGTTTTAGAAGCTCAAATTCAATATTAAGTTTATATATATTCTCTTCAACTTTTAAAATATCTATAGAGGCATCTATTGTTTTATCATTTATATAAAGACTCTTATTCTGATAAAATTTATTATTTTGAAAAGTCTTATTCATTTCTAACCCCTTCATTTTTTATAAATGAATCGCTTTTATAAATGAATTGCTTTACCAATTGAAGCTAATGCAGCCTCAATAATTGTTTCTGGAATAGTAGGATGGGGATGTACAGATGAAAATAGCTTTTCAACTGTAATTTCATTATCTACGGCAATAACGCCTTCCATTATCATATCAGTAACATGATGGCCAATCATACCCACACCTAATATTTTATGACTCTTTTCATCAACAATAACCTTCACAAATCCCCTTGAAATACCTAAAGCTCTTGCCTTACCATTTGAAATAAATGGGCAAATACCAACTCTATATTCAATGTTCAATCTCTTACAATCTTTCTCTTTAAGACCAACGGATGCAATTTCTGGAATTGTAAATATAACAGAAGGAATATTTGAATATTTTAAAATATTCTTTTTCATATCTTCTTTACCTAAAATATCTTCAACTGCAATCTCCCCTTGCTTTGATGCTGTATGTGCAAGCATAAGCTTACCGGTAACATCACCAATTGCATATACATCAGGATTGCTGGTTTTCATATATTCATCAATTTCAATAAAACCTTTTTTATCTATATTTAAACCAAGATTTTCTATACCTGAAGGCAAAACTGGTTTTCTACCAACACTTAAAAGAATATTTTCAAAACTAAATTCTTTTATACTACCATCTGGAATTTGAGCCTTAACAACAAATTTATTATCAATTTTAGAACATTCAATAATCTTTGTATTGCAGAATATATTTATCTTTTTTACTTTTTTAAGTTCTTCAAATAAGAGATTGGCAATATCCTCATCTTCTGATGGAACAAGTTGCGGCATTAGCTCAATTATTGTAACATCAACGCCTGCTCTTGCAAAAAATGTAGCAAACTCACAACCAATAACTCCTCCACCAATTATTCCTAAAGATGAGGGCAGTTTTTCAATATTCCATATATCGTCCGATGTCCATATATCAGGTATATCAAAGGGAGCAAACTTCAGGGGAGAAGATCCTGATGCTATAATAAGTTTATCGTATTCAACCTGCACAATTTCAGAAGCATCTTGCTGACTTTTAACAATAATTTTTTTATCTTTTTCAATTTGACCAATACCAGAAATAAGGTTCACTTTAGCTTTTTGCAAAAGCAGTTCAATTCCTTTTCTGGATGATGTAACTGCTCTATTTCTATGTTTTATGACATCTATATAATTTAACTCAACTTTATCAATGAATAAGCCAACTCTTTTTGCATTTTCAATTTCTTCCATTAATGATACAGAAGTAAGCATCGCCTTAGTAGGTATACAACCATAATTCGTACAGGTTCCTCCAGGTTTATCTTTTTCGATTAATGCGACAGTTTTCCCTTCTTTTGCTGCGACTATTGCTGCTACATATCCTCCAGGACCGGCACCAATTATAGCTATATCAACTTTAATATTATTCATTTATCCTCCTTCCAATTTGAAAAATAAAGATTTATTAATTCTAAATTTTATCCATATTATAAAAACTTTTTTTTTTATAATTAATTAAAATGCAATTATAAAGTTAATTTATAAATTTATAGAAAATAAAAAAAAATTAAAAGTTAATTAAAAATTAAATAAAAAAGAAGAAAGTCAACAAAGAATTAAAATTTAGTTTTAGATAGCATAATATATTTTATAAGCTTTTACGACAAAAGAAAGACAGATCTGTCAATAAATATTTCAATATCTATAAATATTTCTATATCTATTTATTGGAATTTAATACTTTTTCTAAATATTTAACAAAATCTTTTGTAGATTTTTTAAAGAATTTATAAAATATCTCATCTGTAGAATTATAATTATCATTATAGATAAAATGAAGAAAATCAAAAAGAAATTTTTTACCATAATTAAAGAGGATATAAGAATAAAAAAAAACAGAATAAAAATTTATAAAATAATTTCTCTTATTAAAATCAAATAAATCAACTGAATAAAAATTTGTTATAGATACTTTGATTTCTTCAGATTTATATAACATCTTTAATTGATAATAAACATGTTCTATATCCTCGGGTGTAAAAACTATGTTTTTAAAATTTAGAAAATCTTTATTTATCTCTTTTATATAATTATATAGTTTTACTCTATTTATAATAATGTTAGGTGTATGAAAAAATTCAAAATTGAAATAATTATAATAATATGAAAAGATATAATAATTAATATAATTTGTGAATCCTTCATCAATTAATAAATTATATATATTATATTCAAAAGGTTTTTGTGGATTAATATACCCATTTTTATTGGTGAAAATAAGATGATGATTATATTCTCCTAATGTTAAAACGAATTTATTCATGCTTTCTTCTAATATTTTTATCACAATAGCCGGTAAAAAATAATCCTGGCTATAAATAGCCAAAGTATTTTTTTGATAATTTTCAAAATAAAAATTAAAATAAAAAATATTTATATTTGAAATAGCAATAATACCTAAATTTGGGTAAAATAATCTTTCTATTTCTTTTTTTATTTTATTCTGAAATTCTTTTGCTTTAATCCATTCTTCATAAGAATCCTTGCACAAAATAATTAAAAGTTTTTCATCACCAATTTTTTTATCTGTTAATTTATTACCAATATAAAAATTATCTACATAGCTTTCATAATTTGCTAAATATTCATTAACTTCTTTTTGTGAAATTTTTTTACTGTAACATATAATATTATTTTTATTAATTTTATAATCAAATTCTTCTTTATTAATTGAATAATTTGTTATTATCAAATTAACGACAAATATTATTATAATCATTAAAACAATAATTTTTTTAAGTATTTTAAATTTTTTCTTCATAACTCTTTTCTATTAAAATATTATAAAATTTAGTTTATTAAATTATTTATTCGTAAAATTTGGGTCTTTCTTTCAATAACTTTTATTTCAAATAAAATAATTAAAACTATCTAAACAATAATATATTTTTCTCTTTTTTCAATTTTCAAATTTTAATTAAGCTATTAAAACTTATCTGAAAGGTTAAAAAAGCCATTTTACTTTTTTAATAAAAAAAAAGTTAAAGTTAATCCTAATTAAGTTATAAATATTAAATAAATTAAGTTATATTATTCTATTAATTATTAGGTTTGGATTTATTTAGGTAGAAAAAGAAGTAATAGAATCACTATATACTGATATTTAATTTATTTTATGGATATTATATATTGCAAAT
>JBKBTB010000235.1:0-2995 GCA_046291015.1 Exilispira sp.
AGTTCAATGGTAAAGCAAGAATAATGCCAAAAAGCGAACCAAAAATTCCCAGTAAAAGTCCTTCATATGAGAAAATTTTACCCACCTCTTTTTCACTCATCCCAAGTGCTTTTAATGTGCCAATCTCTTTTGTTTTTTGATGAACAGACATTATCATAGTATTTATAATTCCAATAGATGCAATTATTAAAATAAATACAATAAAAACCCCTGAAAATTTTCCCTTTGTTTTTGAAATTTCAATTATTTCTCTTCCTTCTTCCATCCAGCTATTGATAGTTGTATCTGGCAAATATTTTTGTAAATCTTTTACATAAGATTTAACTTTTTTAAGATTTTTTGTCTTTGCCAGAATAACTGTAGAAGAATCAATATTCAATGAATTTTTAGCAACATCATAAGGAATAATTATAGTTAATGAATTTAAAAAAGAATCTGCCGTCGTATAAATAGATGAAACTTCAAGATTTAATGAATTAAACATGCCATCTTTTGTCTTGAAGGATATTATAAAGCTGTCTTTTTCTTTAAGATTTAATTCTTTTGCAAGACCTTTGCCAATACATGCGGGTATTGTATCATAAAATGCATCATAATTTTTAAAAAATGAATTTTTTGTATTTTGATCAATATAATCCATCAATTTTAAAATTTTCGCATCTTCAACTGGATTTATACCAAAAACTTTTATAGGCATCATTCCCGAATATTGCTCTATCATTGCTGTAAATGTAATTCTTGGTGAATATGCAATTATATAATCTTTGGAATTAAGTATTTTTATTATTTGATCTTCATTTTTTAGATTTAATACTGAAAATTGTTCTTCTTTGCTATAACCTTCTGGATAAATCTGAATATCTGAACTTTGCATTTGTATTATACTTTCAACTGCCTGATTTGTCATTCCATCAAGCATACCCTCGACAATAATATAAGTAAAAATACCAACTCCAAGTATTAAAAAAGTTAGAATTGTTCTTGTCTTATATAAAAGAAGATTTTTAATTGCCAGATTTATAAGAAATTTATCTTCACTTTTCATATTTTCCCTTTATCAAATTATCTTTTTTAAAATAATTTTGTTATTTTTTATTATTTTTATTTTATTTGAATTGAATTTAATTTTTAATTAAACAGCAATTTTACCATCTTCAAGAATTATCAATTGATTTGCCAGATTCATTATTTTACTATCATGAGTTGAAAAAACAAAAGTAATTTTATGTTTTTCATTTAAATTTTTCATAAGTTCAATAATTTTTGTTCCATTTGCATGATCTAAATTTGCAGTTGGTTCATCTGCAAATATAACAGAAGGATTTTTAACTAATGCCCTTGCTATTGCAACTCTTTGCTGTTGTCCTCCAGAAAGTTCAGAAGGAAGTCTTTTAGATGTTTGTTCAATGCCAGTTTCTTTTAATATGTTCATTATTTTTTCTCGTCTTTCTTTTGGGTCAATATTCAAAAGAGCAAGTGGAATTTCTACATTTTCATAAACTGTAAGAACAGGTATAAGATTAAATGTCTGAAAAATAAAACCAAATTTTTCTCTTCTAAAATATGTAGTTTCTAATTTTGAAAGAGTTGAAATATCTTTTCCTTCAAAAAAATATGAACCATTATCCTGTTTGTCAAGGCAACCAAGGATATTAAGTAAGGTAGTTTTTCCAGAACCTGAAGGTCCAACTATACCTGTGAAATTCCCCTTTTCAATAGTTAGTGAAATTCCATTTAATGCCTGAACACTAACTTTGCCCATTTTGTATGTTTTAGAAATGTTTTCCAGTTTAATAAGATTCATAATTACTCCTGATGCACCATTGCAATTATATTATTATTAATTTATTAATTTAATTATATTTAAAGATGATAAAAAAACAAGTTCTTAATTAAAAATGAGTGAAAAATTATATTTTATAGATAAATAGATGACAAATATACTTAGTAGGTAAAATGAATGAAAATATTATATTTAATAATTAAATATAATGATAATTATGTTCAATAGATAAGAATAGTGAAAATTATATTTGCTAGATTAAAAAATTTGAAAATTGAATAAAAAACTAAAAAAATAAAAAAAAAATAGATTTGATTTGCTATAAAATCAGATATTGAATAATTTTTTATTGCAACATCTATCTACTTCAAATTGTATTGTTGTGTGACTTATTTTATACTTTTCAAATAATATTTTGTTTATTTCCTCCAGAATTTTTGATGATTGTGAAAGAGAGATGTCAGATAATTCTACATGAGCTTCAAAATAAATTGTTTTTTCGTCATTAAGCCAGGTATGAACATGGTGAAGTGAATTAACAGATGGTAAAGATTCTATATCTTTTTTTATTTGGTCATAATTTAGCTCTGCAGAAGATTGCATGAGTATATTTATTGCCTTAATTATTATTTTTAAGCTTTCATATCCAAGATAAATTGCTAAGAGGATTGTTATCAATGGATCGAAAAAATAAATTTTAAAAATTTTAATAAGTATTGCTCCTAAAATTACACCAAAAGAAGAAATTGTATCTCCTAAAAGATGAAGATAACTGGATCTAATATTTAAGCTATGATTTGAATCCTTATGTAGTAAAATTGTAGAAATAAGATTTGCAAGAAGACCTATAGTTGCAACTATAAGCATAATAGAGCTATTTATTTCTTCAGGATTATAAAATTTTTTAATAGCTTCAATAATAAGAAAAATAGATATGATCATAAGAAACTCTGAATTTAAAAATGCAGCAATTATTTGAGCCCTTTTATATCCATAAGTTTTATTTTTGTTTTTTTCTTTTTTACTTATAAAAAAGGCAAACCAGCTTAAAACAATTGCCATGGTATCACCGAAATTGTGAAAAGCATCCGAAAGAAGAGAAAGACTTTTTGAAAAAAGTCCTCCTAAAACTTCTGAAATTGTTATTAAAAGATTTAACAAAACCACAAAGGAAATTTTTTTACTATTTAATTTAGCTTTTTCATCAAAATC
>JBKBTB010000017.1:0-15399 GCA_046291015.1 Exilispira sp.
CCCTGGCAAGTTCATTTTTTGCCTGCTTTATTTTGGCTTCAAGGCTTCCAGCATCATATAAAGGGGCAGAAAGACCAAGAGAAATCGTTATATTATAATCATCTGCAGTGAACCAACCTGTTTCTAATATAGGAAATCGTGGACCATAGTATGATATTTCTATTCTGATTCCAATATCAGGTTTTAAGTAAGTTGAAGAAGATATAATTTCATATTGTTTTTCAACGACCTTCTTAAAAATATCCAATTGTTTAAGTTGAAGATTATTTTGCAAAGCTAAATCCCACAGATTGGATGGTATAGTGAAAAACTTGATCTTTGAACTATCAAGTTTTTTTTCAAATTCATTGAAATTTATCTTTAATTCTTTGTCTTTCGGAAAATTCAATATTGATTTCAAATCATTAATTATTTTCTGCCTTTCACTTGTTATTCTTTTATAGTTAAATTCAAATTCTTTTTGAGCAACGACACTTTGAAGGTAATCTGAGTAAGTAATGAAACCATTATCATAACTTTGTTTTGATATATTTACTATTCTATCTAATATTAATTTTTGTTGATCCATAGCATCAACTATATTATTCATGTAAAATAGAGAATGATAATATATCTTAATCTTTGTTTTTATTTCATCAATTTTTTCTATCTTTTTAAATTTTGCTGCATTGACAAGTAGCTCATAAAGTTTTATAGCATTATCAATTTTCCCCCATGTAAAAATAGGCTGATCTATCGTTATTTTAAATTGATACATCGTCTTTTCCATCCCTTCAAAGATAATCATATCTTCGGGGGGAATAAGAATATCACCATTTGAAGTTGTAATAGAGCCAAACTGTCCTGCTGTTATAGATATTGGTCCAATTGGATTTGTTAGATAACTAAGACTTGCTGAAAATGAGATAGAGGGAAATTTCTTTGCTTTTGCTATAATTAGATCAAATTCAGCCTTTTTTATATCTAAATCGAGTTGAGTTATTTCAGTATTATTTGAAATAGCATAATCTATAAGACTTTGTAAGGTATATTCTTCAAATTGATCAAATGATATAAAAATAATAAAAAATAAAAACAAAGTAAATATAGAAAAGATTTTTTGAATATCTTTAATCATAAGTTTATCTCGATATAATTGTCAGAATTTTCATATATTCTGAAATTATTGATTGTTGTCTGAAGAAGATCAACACTATTATATACTTCTATTGTTACATCCTGATAATTCTGAGTACCTTCAACTCCATCCGGGATAAGTTCAAGATTTGTAATTTCAAAATATCCAACAATAGATGTTTGATCATTCGGGTAATATGTATATGTCCTTGAGCTTTTTGAGGTATTGGTGTTATTTCTAGTTAAATATATTATTTTAACTTTGTATCCATTTACACCATTACCTGATAGTTTTACAACTCCATTTACTGATTCTGTAAAAATTTCTCTTCTCATTTTTAAATTTGGCATTTGAGCAGTACTGTCTTTATTTATAACAATGCTTTCATAGTAATCTTCATATTGACCATTTCCATCGGGGTCCCAATTGGTATTTTCTGTTAAATTTGGATCGACATCTTTTGAAGATATATAATCAGTAAGCGAAATAACGATCCTAACTCTTGTTTTTCCATGATCATTCGTCAAATCTGGAATTTTAGGAAAAGATATTTTTACATTATATTCTCCATTCGCATCAGTTGTGGTAGTATATGAAGGATTATTATCAAAATTGGAGTTTACAACGACAGGGTCATCATTTGAATCAAAAGTCCATGTGTTTGGGACATAGATTCTAACTGTAACATTTGCTATACCAGTATTGCTTGAAACATCTAAAATAACTCCATGAATTGTAGCGCTATTTCTTATCCTGTTTACCTTTATAGGAGTAAGTCTTGTTGTTGCATCAGAAACAATTTTTTGTTTTGAATATGATGCATCATAATCTTCATGATAAAAGACAAGAAAAATATCTCTAACATCTGCATCTTTACCAAATAAGGGATTTAATGTTGACCATACAATAGCATTAAATGTAAAGACACCAGATTCATTATTTTGTCTTGTTGTGGTTGTAGATGAAAAGCAATTATTAAAGAAAGTTCTATAATCATGATTTAATTGATAATCAGCCCAATCTTCATTGAATTTGCTTTCTTCACTATACAAAAAAACATATCCATCATCAATACCTTCTTCGGTTTGATCATCAATGAATTTCCCGGTTAAAGAAGCTCTAAAAACACTTGAACAGGAAAAAAGTAAAAAAAGAAAAAAGAAAAGAAAAGCAAAAAGGAAAATTTTCAATATTTTATTAATTTTTTTCATA
The DNA here is from genome assembly GCA_046291015.1 of Exilispira sp. Classification (GTDB taxonomy): domain Bacteria; phylum Spirochaetota; class JAAYUW01; order JAAYUW01; family JAAYUW01; genus Exilispira. The sequence continues at coordinate 2,330 of JBKBTB010000017.1, forward strand.
TATACCCCGTACATAAAGGTTTAAAATTTAATTATTTTTAATTTTATCTTCAAACTGCTTTTATTTAATTACTTTTTTGATTTTATTCATTGCTTTTCTCTTTTCTTTTCTCGAAAGAATAATAGATTACAGGTACTAAGACTAAAGTTATTAAAGTCGATGTTGTTAGTCCTGCTGCAATGACAATTCCCAATGGTCTATATAGATTAGCGCCTTCGCCAATACCAAGAGCCATAGGCAAGACCCCGAGAACTGTGGTCAATGTAGTCATAAGTATTGGTCTTAATCTGCTACTTCCAGCATTTATAATGGCATCTTTTAAGGATAAATTATATTGTTTTCTATTAAGTTCAATAAAATCTATTAACACAATAGCATTATTGACTACAGTTCCAGCCAGAGTTATAAGACCTAAAAAAGATACTATCGATAAAGTGGTTTTACCAATTATTATACCTAATGTAGCCCCGATAAGCATAAAAGGTATTGAAAGGAGTATAATTACTGGATGAGAAAATCTTTCAAATTGAATTACCATTACCATATATACAAGAAAAACACCTATTAATAAGACAATTAAAAGTGATTGAAACGATGTTTTTATCTCTTTCGCACTTCCGATTATTTCCCAGTTTACCCCAAGTGGCAAAGATATGTTTTTTAAAAGAGGTTTTACTCTTTTTTCTATCCCTCTCATATCGGGGTTGGAAAGAATAGCAGTGACAACTATTGATTTAAGTCTATTTCTATGATTAATGAGAGATACCGATGGTTTAAGGTTAAGTCGAGCAAAATTAGAATATGAAACAAAGTTACCACTTCTCGATTTCAAAAATATCTCGTTTAATATATTTGAACTTATTTTGTTATCAACAATGTCTGTTGTTAAAAATATTGGATAAATTTTGTCATTACTTCGAAATAAACCAGCATTCATCCCGTAAAAATATATTCTTGCAGCAAAAGCAGCTTCATATGGTGTTAAGCCTAGATTACCCATTGTGTCTAATTTCATCTCTGAAAGTAATTCTGAGGAATCAAAATTGACAGATAATTCTGTTTTTAAAACTGCTTTATCCTGCATCAATATTTGCTCAATCATCTTTGCTGATTTATATATAGAATCAAAATTTGTTCCATAGACTTCAATCATAAAGCCCTTACCCCCAAGGGCAATTGATGCGAGAGAGCCAAGCCCACCATTTGATATTGATATATTTATATCTGGTATGGATTGTTCTGCTATATTCTGTAAAAATTTTATAATTTCAAAAACTGATCTTTTTCTCAGGTCAACCTTAACCAATCTTATTTTTCCATATGCTATATTTGGTTTGGAGCTAATACCAAAAAAATCTCCTTTACCAATTAAAAAGTATGTTGATTCTACCTCTGGAATATATTTTTTTATTATCTGCTCAAGCATCATTATTTTTTCTTTTGTCTTTTCAAGTGAATATCCATTTGGTGTTGAAATTTTTATTTCAATTTCACTCATATCTGATTCGCTTAGAAATTCAAAACCAACCATATCCAGTGTTATTATTGAAACAATCAATAGAACTATAGATAATGTAATGACAAATCTTCTTTCTTCTATGGCAAATATTAATATACCTTTATAAAATGAATTTAATAAGTTTAATCCTTTTTCTATAAGATTGGAAAAAAAATTAAAAATATTTTTAGTTTTCTTTGTTAAATTTAAATTACTTTCTACAATATTTTTAGAAGGAAAAAAATGTGATACTGCATAAGGGACAAAAATAACAGCTACAATAAGCGAACCAGATAAAGCAAGTGATATGGTAAGAGCAATATCTTTTAATACAAGTCCTGCTATCCCTTGAATGAAAATCATTGGGATAAATACTGCTAAAGATGTTGTTGTAGATGCAAGAACTGCTGCTGCAACTTCTTTTGTTCCGATTAAAGCCGCATCTTTATTGCTTAAACCTTCCTTTAATTTAGTATCTATATTTTCAAGAACAACAATAGAAGCATCGACAACCATTCCTATCCCAACAGTTAGTCCACTTAAAGTCATTAAATTTAGAGATCTATTAAAAACTTTCATCCCTATGAAAGTGAAGAGAATTGAAAGAGGAATAGAAAAAGAGATTACCAATGTCGCTCTAATATTTCTCAAAAAAACAAAAAGAATAAGTATAGCTAATAAGCCTCCCATAAAAGCAGAATCTCTGACAGTATTAATAGATCTTTTTATATCCCACCCCTGATTTGATATAACCTGAAATTTGATTAATCCTGGATATAGTTTTTCTATTTTCTTAAACTGTTTTATAATCTCGACCGAGGTTTTTAACGTGTCTTTACCTTGCTGTTTCATGATATCAAGGACTATTGCTGGTTTTCCTGATGAAGATGTGTATTCATCAGGTTTTGGGATAGCTAAATCTATTTTTGCTACATCCTTAAGCCTGATAAATGTGCCATCTGAAAAACCAACTACAAGATTTTCTATATCCGAAATTGATTTGAATTCTCCATGGCTTCTTATATTTATATTTTTCCCCTGAAATGTTACTACACCACCAGGGAAAGAAATATTGTAATACTTTAATAACTGAAAAATATCAAGAATAGATATATGTTTTGCATTAAGTAAATCTTTTTTTACCTTAATATTGACCTGCTTTTTCTCTCCACCATGCAAAATTAGCTCAGAAACACCTTCAATTCTTGCAAGACGACTTCTTATCTGCTTTTCGAAAAAATCTGTTAATTCTTCGGCATTTAATGAGCTTTGAAGTATTACAGTAATAATTGGAAGTTTACTTGGATCCATTTTCAATATTTCTGGTATTCCAGAAATCCCTTCTGGTAAATTTTCTGAAATACTGTTAAGTTTTTCTCTAACTTCCGGGAATTTTTTATCAATATCTACGCCCCAGGTAAAACTAACTTCTATAAAAGAGAGGGAATCAAATGAACTTGATTGTATGGAATCAACTCCAGCTAAAGTAGATAATGCATCTTCTATAGGAGTAGTAACATCTTTTTCTATATCTGCAGGACTTGCCCCCGGATAGGTTGTTATTATTAACAAAGATGGCAAAAATACATCAGGAAACATTTCTTGACGAAGGGAATTAAATGAAATAATTCCAAAAAAAACAAGGGCAATAACCAAAATAGTTATAATTACAAAGTGTTCGATCGGAAATTTTATTAATTTACTCATCTTAATTAATCTTTATATTATTTATATTATTTACTCTTTTTGTTTGCTTTTTACAATATTTTGATTTATTTATTATTTTTATTTAATATATTGTATGCTCTTCAATAATATTTACCTTCTGGTTTTCTTTTAAAAAATGCTGTCCATCGACTACAAACTTAAAATCTTTGTATTGAGGATCAACTTCAAAATACTGGTCATTTGAAAAAGGGATATCAAGCTTAACTTTAACCGATTTTAATGTCTTATCATCAATGTAAAAAGCAAAATTATTATCCAGAAGAACTTCAATAGGAAGATAGTAAATATTGTTTTTCTTTTCGAGAATAAATATGACATTCATGAACATTCCTGGTAAAATTTCTTTTAAATTAAATATTGAGCATGTTACTGTAAAGGTCTTTGTTTCTGCTGAGATATAGGGAGTGATAGATTTAATCCTCCCTTCTATTCGCTTATTGGGAAAATCAGGGAATGTGAAATACACCTGTAACTGCTTTTGTGCTTTTGAAAATATAAAATAGTAACTCTCGGGAATCTTGGCTTCGATAACCAGTTTTGAAAGATCACCAATGGTAGCAATAGGAACTTGTGGAGCTACAAGTGAACCGGCTACTGAATGAACAATTAAAACAACACCACTTACAGGAGCTATAATTTTAGTATAATCAAGTTGAAGTTTAGCGAGTTCATATTGAGATTTATATGCATCATATTGAGCTTTTGCCTGTTCATAATTTTGCCTTGATGTTGAACCGCTTTTGAAAAGAGAATCGACTCTTTCAAAAGTTGATTTTGCCGCTTCATATGTAGCCTTAGCTTGTTCATACTGCAAAAGGTAAGGACTTTGATCTATGGTTCCGATCACCTGTCCAGCTTTAACATTTTCCCCAACCGAAACATTGAGTGTCATAAGTGTTCCAGAAATTTTAGGTAAAACAGTTACAACAGATTCAGATTTTACAAAACCAGAGACTACTAAATTTTTTTCAAGGCTCCCAAACATTGGTTTAATAGTTTCAACAGGAATTACAAGTTCTTCTGTTGTCGGAACTTCTTTAGAACGAGAAAAATACCAGAATAAAGCTATAACAATAAATAATCCAAATAAAATAATATATCTTATTGTCTTATTTTTCATTAATTTTATAAACTTCCTTTAATAAAAAATATAACTCAAATAATTATTTAATCAAAAAATAAAATTGAGAAAGGAATGCAGAATCAAAAAAAATTAATATTTATAATTATGAAAATAATCTTTAAATTTATATAATCCTTGCAGGTTTTTAGAACATATTTAATTGGAACTGATTAAATTTTAGTAATTAATTGTCAATATTGGATAGATTAATTAAAATACATTTATTATAAATTTATAATTTTTAAAATTAATTTAATTTTATTATTTTAATTTCTTCTCCATCTTTGTTTTCAATAAACAAGATTGAATACCCGCAAGAAAAAGAAATTTTAATTATCTTTTCTTTAAATACATTTGATATACCAATGCTATAAAATGCTGGTAAAGTATTCGGGAATTTATATTCCACTGGATGGATAAAAAGATTTTTCAAATTAGTTAAAGGAAAAAATGAAAAGAGTTTATCTTTTTGATTATAAATTTCATAAGAACCTTTACTTAAAATAAAAATCGATTCAACATCATTATGAAATTCAATATTAGATAAATTGATAAAATTACTTTCGTGTAAATTTTTCATTAAAGAAATAAAATAAAAAATCAAGGAGAAAAAATGATCTTCCCTTTGACCTGAGACTGAAAAAAATATATGATTTAATTGATTGCCAAGCAATTCTTTTTTACTATTGATGCATAGATTGTATGCCAGAGCGGTATCTGTCAAATCTTTTTTAGAAGGGAATCTTATTATTTTTTCAGGTGGTATAATTCTTTCTGGATTTTTACAAGTATCAAAATCTCCAACTGCTAATATAACTTTATCCAGTAAATTAAAATCTTTTGCAATTGATAAACCGCCATCGACTGCTATTATAAAATCAGCATTTGATGCAAGATATTTAAATTTAAAAAGATTTTCAAATTTATTGCTTAAAATGTATAATACTGATTTCATCTATTCTTCCTTTGACTGGAAGGTTTCGAACAAATGCTGATATTTAGATCTGTTTATAAATTCAATATCTTTATATGTATTTGAAAGAGCAAGAATCTCATAAGGTATTGAATATGCATGTATAAATAGAAGATTTTCGGCATTTATTGAGTCTTTTAATTCCTTGGAAAATATAATTGTTTCTTTTGTAATTGTTTTATTTCTGGAAAATTTAATTAAAAAAGAAGTTAATTTACCATTTATATTTTTTTTTGCAGTAAAATATATGCCAGTTCCCATAAATAGATCCGGATCATTTTCAATGGTGTAATTATTAACCTCGGTAAAATTTAAAAATTTTAATATTTCCATATTTATAAAAACCCAATCCTGATATTTAGCATTAATAAATTGGTCAAATGTCAATTTTTCTGAAACATTTAAGGTTATTCCAAGCTTCTTTTCAACTTGAGAAAGATCTATGTTTTTTGCAAATAAGAAGTTTTCTTCAATAATTGACTGAGGAAATTTTAATGTTATTAAACTATTCCAGTCTTCTAAAGTTTTTATGAAGTTTGGTTTTGAAATTATTCTTTCTTTTTCAAAAGCTATATCTGAAATATCTTTGTAATTTCTATCTATAGAAAAGAGTATATCCAGGATCTGAAAAGCTTTTTTATATTCTTTTTGAATAAAATAAGCAAGCATAAGAGAATAAAGAACATCTTCTAAAATTTCTTTTGAAATATATTTTCTATTTTCCAGAACCTGAGTATAATACTGAATCGCAATTTTAACATTATGCTGATATTGATATATATAACCCATAAGATAATAAGAAAATGCCTTTATTCTTGGATTTTTTTCGTATTTTATTACTTCTTTTAGCATATCCAGTGCATCAGAGAAATTTTTTAATTCCGCTTTCAAATAACCAAGATAAAAAAGCAAGTTTATATTTCTTGGATCAAGTTCTCTTGCGATATTAAATAAGGAAAGGCTTTCATTAAATTTTTTATCAGCAAATTCAATTAATGCAAGCGTAGTAATCAACTCTTTATTCTTTGGATTAATTGATTTTGCATCATTTAAAAATATTTTTGCTTTCTTAAATTGACCATTTGCAGCATAAATTTTACCAATGTGAAGTAAAGCCTTGAAATCTTGCGGGTTAATCAGTAATACTCTATAGTAATAGTAAAAGGCATTAACGAAACTTCCTGTATTAAAAAAACAATCTCCAAGAACCTCATAATATTCCAGTTTATACTTAAATTGATTGAAATTTTCAGATTTTTCGATTGGTGTAAGTACTAATATAGCATTCGAAATATCCTCTATTTTGTAAAGAGAATTGCCATAGAAAAAAAGAGCTTTAATAGAATTTTTTAATTTATCTTCGTTTCTTTTATAAAAATCAATTACTCCGATATAATTTTCTAAATCATAAAGTTTTTGGATCTGTATTTCCAGGGGAATTTTTTTAATAATTAAAAAATATGCTGCAAGACCTGTGCTTATAAGGATGAATAAGACTAATGCATAAATCATAATAATTTTCCTGTTACTTTTTAACCTTAATCTTCTGCCTTTATATTATAAAATATTTCTTTATTAAAAACAACTGCATATAGTTTAATCAATACTTTTTCTCCGATAATTTTAATTTTATATGAACCTTCTTTTATGTCAAAAAAATAATATAAATTATTGTCAACAAAAATTTCACAATGCAATGTAGTAAAAGGATCCTCAGTAGATAATATAATATAATTTTCATTTTTTTCAAAGTTTATCATAAAATAATCTATATCATATTCCCAGGAGATAAATCCAGTGATATTATCATGTATTGTAAATTCATTAGCCTGTTGTTCTATATCATTTGGTTCTATCTCAAAAGTTTTTATATCATTTTCAATTTTTAAAAAATAGGAAATATTTTTATTCTTGCTATTATCAGAAGTTTGAATTTTTAAGTAATATCTTCCTTTTGGTAATAATAAACTTCGAAATGAACCTGCCCTGTGCATAGTGTAATCACCATAAAATTCACCAAATTCGGTAATAAATGTTATTGAAAAAGGAAAAGCAGAAGAAGAAAAAATAATCTTATAAAATCCCTCTTTTTCAATATCAAAAGAAAAATAGTCTATATCATTATCTATTAGATCTCCAAATATAGTCTGGTTTATATTAATTTGTGTAGAATTATTTATTTCATTGTTTGGTTCAAATTCAGTAAGATTATTTAGTGTTGTGAGTGGATTTATTATAATAATATATGGTATATCATTGAAATCTATGTTTGTTGAAGCGATTGAAAGATAATAAGTTTTTTTTGATAGGATTTTTATTGGAAGGTTCTGGTTTATTCTACATATTATATTATTATTGCCATCATATAAAATTGTTTCGAAATTATTAATAGGATTTGTAACAATAATATTACAGCTAATATCCAGATTGGTATCATTTATAATTCTGTAAAAATCTATATCTTCTTTACAATTTAATCTACCAATTTTAGATTCAGATTTATAACTCAATAAAAGAAAATCAGTTGCTGTTGAAAAGCTGTCATTTGGCTCAGACTCATATCTATTATTATACCAGTAATTTTTTTTCAGGTAATTTATTTTATAATCTATTGAGGATATTCCGAAATTATCAATAACCTCGCATAAGATTTTATATTTTCGAAGATCAATATCTGTTAATTTTAAGTATTTTACTTCCTTATATTCTTTATTAAATTTTATTTGATTATTTATAAATAAAATCTTAATTGTGATTTTTGCTTCAAATATAAATTCAATATCATAAAATGCCGGATCTGCTTTTAATTCAAATATAGAATTTGAAATAGTTATTTTACCACTTTGTTTAAAATTAATTTTACTTTGACAGGAAAATAAAATTAAAATAATTGTTAACAGAGTAATGATTAATTTGGTTTTTCTATAATAATTTCTAAAACTATTATAAAAAAATAGAAACGAAAAAAACTTATTTAGAAAAGATATATTCTTAAAAGGCATTTATCAACCTTAATTTTAATTATGTTTATCACAATTTTTTAAAGGTATCTGCTCATTAAGAAGATATAAAATGACTGATTCTGGGCAAAGGGGATTTGAAATTGAAAGGGAAGATAAGCAGATAGATACCAGTTTGCCATCTGAATCATTAAAATTGTAATCTTCAGCAAAAAAGGGAAATATTTTTTGTGTATATAAATAATATAAATATGCCGAGTATCCACCACCAGTTAGTTGTGCTGTTCCATTATATAAATCATATCCAGTCCAGACAACAGTTAAAAGTCCCTTTGAAAAACCAACAAACCAGGAATCTCTTCCATTATTTGTTGTACCCGTTTTTGAATATACAGGATAAGTAAAGTTGGTTTCGGTTTTAGCTAAATAAGAAGTTCCACCATTTTGAGAAGTCATGCCCAAAATCCAGATTAATTCTTTTGTGTATTTAGGTTCAATACAGTTATAAGTTTCCTCTTTTATATTTGAGTAAATAACTTCCTGATGGGAAACAATTTTTTCAATTAAATATGGTTTTATTGCATTACCATTTGATGCTAAAGGTATATACATTGTCGCAATCTCAAGTGGAGAAAATTCAAATGTACCAAGTCCTATTGAAAGGTAAGGTTTTACATTTTCTTTTGTTTTTTTGTCTATGTAAAGAGCAATATTTTCTTTGAACCAGTTAACAAAATTAGTCAAGTCTATATTCTGACTTACTTGAATTACAACAGAATTTAAAGATTTTTTTATTGCCTCAAAGATAAATACATTTCCAGAATATTGATTTCCATAATTTTTGGGTTCCCATATCTGATCTTCAAGTTCAATTTTCAGCTGTTTATCTTCAAAAATTGAAAGAGGGGAAATAATGGAGTTTATCAATGCATAAAGGTAAATAAATGGTTTGAATATAGAACCTACTTGTCTTCTACTGTAAAAAGCTCTATTAAATTCATTCAATGGAGAATATTTTTTCCCTCCGATAAAAGAAATAATCTCTCCTGTCATCGGGTTAAGGGAAACCGAAGCAATTTCTAATTTTTCCTCATCTTCAAGATTATTAATTTTGGCCGGAATTATTTCATTTATATATTTATTTGCGGCTTGTTGTAAGGCAAATTGAGCGTTTATATCTATTGTAGTGTATATTTCAAAATCATATTCAAAAGCTCTATTTAAACCATAATACTGTTCGATAAAATTGAAAACATAATTTTTAACCCATGGAGCTTTGTTTTCAATGTCTAAATATGATTTGGTGCTAAGCTTAGAAAAATCATATTTTTCTATAAATTCATTTTTAACATAATTTGCAATACTTTCATTTATATATCCAACTTTTAATGCCCTTTGCATCAGGTAAGATAATTTGGATTTTGTTATTTCTTTGTTTTTTACTGGAGAAAATCTTTCAGGAGATGAGATGATTGAAATTAACATGGCTGATTCTGCGAAATTTAAATATTCTATCCTTTTATTGAAATAGAATTCAGATGCTTTTGCTACACCAAATCTCCCATAACCAAAATAAGCAATATTTAAATAGATCTCTAATATTTCTTCTTTATTTAAGATTTTTTCAAGATAAAAAGCGGTAATAATTTCTTTTATCTTTCTTGTAACAGTTTTTTTCTGATCGGTAAATAATAGCTTGCTTACCTGCTGGGTTATTGTGGAACCGCCAAAGGCATTTTTTTTATATTTAATATTTTTTAATATAGAAACAGCAATTCTTTTAGGAACTATTCCTTTATGGGTAAAAAAAGTAAAATCCTCTTTAATAAGAAGCAAATCTACAAGGTAGGGCGGGACCTGTTTTATACTGATATATTCAAAATCTCTGTCATAAAATTTTGCCAGAATAACTTTATTTCTATCGTAGATGGTAATATAATGGGGGCTTGTAAAACCTCGCCCCCCTTGATGAATCTGATTTTCAAAATTTTTTACTCTTAAATATATATTTTCCTTTTTCCCGGTTACTTTTAATATAAGTTCTGCAATATCACTGCTACAACCGGTAAAAACAAAAAGGATCAAAAAAGAAAAAAAAAATATAAAGGAAAATAAGATTAAATATTTTAAAAAATTATTTGATTTCATTTCAAAGATAGTTTCCAGTCTATTCCAATGCCAATTGTAGAAAATGGTGAGTCCATAAAATCATATGAAGAAATATAAATAGATAAAATTTTTGGAATAATATCAAATATTAATGCGACATTGAAAATACCTCTATTTAAAGACATATAACCAGCCATATTGCCAAGTGCATTGTTAGAAAAATCAACCATGAGAAAGAAAACATCACCAATCAACGGGATCAAGGTTCCAATGTAAAAATTAATGGAACTATCAATACCCTGATTAAAATATATTGTCTTTCCAATAACAATATCCATCATGCCTTTTCCAAATATAGATCCACTATGAAACGAAGCATAAATTTCGACAGAATTAGCAGGTTCATAGATTTGTAAAACTGCACCTAAGGAAAGATCCATTTTCCCTTCTAAAAATCTATATTTTGTAGAAATTAAAAAAGGTGTTGCTACTGTACTTGAACTTAAAACAAATTGATGTCCAAAACCAATTTCCCAGTTTTTTATAAATGAAAAAGCTATGCCAATTGGCAGATAATTTGGATTTGAAAAAACCCAGCCTACATTTATATTAAAAGAACCGGCTGGCACTGGAAGGGCAGTTGGACATATCATATATCCATTAATACCACCAAATGTTACAAGATAATTCGAATTAGATGTGCTGGCTAAAGTATTAATAGAAATAAATAAAATAAGAGCTAAAATTAAAGAGATTTTCGATAATTTTTTCATTTTTCCTCCAGCGAATCTTTTATTTTATCTACTTTTTAAAATCATAAATTAAAAATGCAGTTAATATATAAAAATAGAATAACTAACAAAATTTATTTTGTCAATTAAATAAAGTAAAAAAATTTTCTATTTTTTTAAAAAAAAGACGACTCAAAATGAGTCGTCTTTTTTGAGATGCACAGGGATCGAACCTGTGGCCCCCTCCTTAAAAGGGAGGTGCTCTACCGGCTGAGCTAGCATCTCGACTAGTTCACAACAAGAACTAGTCAACCTTATTTAAAAATTTTGTCAATAAATTTTTTAAACTTAATTTACCAGCTAAAAGAAAGAGTAACTATAAAGTTGCTTTCAGGAAGAGTTCCAGGGAACATCCCAAGTTCTTTTGTATAGTAAGCAAAGCTTAATTTAAGAAGAAGCAAATTAAGAGTAAAACCAAATGCAGGATATCCCTGATATAAACCACTTCGTACTGTTAACAAGCCTAATGTTCTAAATTCTGCGCCAAAATAAAAGTAATTTCCAATTAAAGACATGTTAAAACCATATTCTGCGAAATCTTCTATTAATAGATTAAAACCATGTATATCCATAGCAAGAACAACTTTATCTATAAGAACAGGAATAATGGTGCCTAAATTTAATGCGACTCCAGCATTTATTTCAACAGGTATTATAGCAGTTCCAGACTGCTGAACAGTTCCATTTATAAGTTCATCAATTTTATTGGATTCAACATAATCAATTTTAATTCCTGGAAGATTTAGTAGTGAAAATCCTATTTGTATAGCTCCGAGTTTTAACAAAGCACCTAAATCAAAACCAAAACCATATCCAAATTTTACATTGAAAGGTAATGTACCATCACTTGAAGAAAAAGAATCTATTATCGATGCCAGATTTTGCTGTGGGATATCAGCCCATGCTCTTGCTATAAGTTTTGCATTAGCACCAATATACAAAATATTGGCAATCTTGAAGGAATATCCGGCAACAGCTCCAACTTCAGCAATTGCAGAAATTTTAACATCTGGTATTGCAACAGTTGGTATAAAAGAAGCAGAAAGACCAGCACTATCATAAAGTGCGATCAATAAACCTCCACTCATAATGCCAATAAATGGAAGTCCACTCAATCCAAAGCCTAGTTTCATCTTTAAAAGTTGAGAAATAAAAGCTGGGTCACTTAGAGAAGCTTGTATATCCGAAAAGTTATTTGTAACCTGAGCTAAATTCAAAAAATCTGGATTAAAATAAATATTTAAGTCTATCAATCCAAAATGATTGTTTGAAGGAAGAGAATAACCTGCGGGATTAAAAAAAAGTCCTTCAAATCCAGTCGGATTTGCAGTTAATGCACCACCAAAGCCATAGATTCTAGCAGAAATATATGTAATAGGGGATAAAAATTCTTGCCCGAATACCGGTAATGAAATTATAAGTGTTATAAATATAATAAAAATTATCTTTTTCATTTTGCCCTCCTTGATTATTAAATTTTAGAAAACAACTGGTTTAATGATTGTGCAATTGAATAATAAAATGAATTTGGATCTGAATATGTTAAAATATTTTGTACTGAATTTTCAGCATTGACAAAATAAACTTCAATTGAACTCCAAAAAGATGGTTGCGGACCGTTTCCATCTAAATAATTTGATAAAGCTTGCATATCTTCTTCTTGCATCTCAGAAATTTTCACAACTGCTGCTGCAAGATTTGCTATAACATTTTGAAGTTGTAAATCAACATTTTCGGGGTTTGACTGTGCTGCATCATTTATATAGGAAGAAGCATCTGCAAGGCTTTCAATCTTATCTTTAAGATTATTTAAATCTTCATCAGTAATAGATCCATCACCATTGCTGTCTGCTAATGCTGTTATTAAATCTGGTGTTTCACCACTTTC
>JBKBTB010000236.1:0-2962 GCA_046291015.1 Exilispira sp.
CGATTGAATACCTATAATCCAATTTTTACCATATTTGTTACCGCTAACTCTGATTTCACCACTACCATTAATTAAAAAATTATTATACCCCATATTTTTTAAATAATCATAAGAAAAATCTACTAAAAATCCAGCAATAGCAGCACCTAAATCCAGATTTTCTGGATATTTTAAAAAAACTTTATCATTTTTATCTAAATATATTTCACTTTTTTTTATAAATTTTAGTAATTCTTTTATTTTTTGATCGTCTGGAGGAATTGTCCCATCCTTAAAATTATTATATGCTAAAATTAATTTTCTCAAAAATGGATTAAAATATCCTTTTGTGAATCTATGATAATAATAAATATCCTTAAAAAAATTTATATATTTTTCTTCAATTTCAATATTTTCGAATCTACTTATTTTTGATAAATAAGAATTTTCATTTCGCCAATCAAATTGAATACCTGTATTTTCCAGAGATAAAAATAATTGATTTAAATCATATTTTGCTTTTTCTATATCTCTGGATATAACAATTATTACAAAAAATGAATCAAATAAAAATCTCTTTTCCTTTATTAATTTTTCCTGACTTAGACCTGAGCATGAAAAAAATGAAATAAAATAAAAAATAATTAGACATACTATGATTAATATTTTAAATAAAATAAATTTAATTAAAATTAATTGTTTTTTATTCAAAACAACCTCTAAATAAGTTATAGATCAATTAACAAATTTATTCCAGCTGGGCTTTGAAAATTCACAACCACAAAAATTCTGTCTATAAAGTTTTAGGTTCTTAGCCTCTTGAATTGATTTTTTATAAAGAATATCGTTTCGAAAATTTTTCTCGTAAAAACCAATTGTTAACCTTTTAATATTGTCTGTAAAATTTTCTGAAGAAAAATTGCTATTAAAAAATGAAGAATTTTTTTTATAGTTATTTATTACTTTCATTGCTGAATTTTTTATCTGCTCATAATTTTTAAACCTTGAAACACTTAATGTTGTAGAAATATAGATAGAGTTATCTGAAAATTTATTATTATCAAAAGAATTATCAGAAAAATTATTTAAAAATAATTTCAGGTTATTAAAAAGATTAATAAACCTATATTCAAAACAAAGGCTGCAGCGAATTTTACCTTCTTTTTCACTTTCAAAACCTTTTATATAATCAAGATATTTTTTATGATTATATGGAATTATAAAATAAGAACTAATACCGTAATATATACATACCTTTTTGAAAACTTCTTTTCTTTTATTATATTCTTCTTCGCAACAGATATTATCTCCAGAAAAAACAAAAATGCAAGATTTTTCTTCTAACTGAGGTATAACTCCTAAAAGGCAGATTCCACAACATACATCAAGGACAAAAATTTTATCCATCTTATTTATTTAAGAACCAGAAGCATAGGTTTTAATCTTTTTCAATAACAATTCGACATTTGGAGGTTTTACCATATAATCTTTAGCGCCGAGTTTTAATGCCTGTAAAACATCTTCTTTCTGATTTCTTGCTGAAATTATAATAACGGGAATATCTTTTAAGTTTTCATCTGCTGAAAGTTTTTGTAATATTTCAAACCCATTAATTTCTGGCATCATTATATCCAGTAAAATAAGCATTGGTTTTTCATTTTCATTCATATTTTGGATAAAACCTAAAAATTCATTGCCATTTGCAAATTCTCGGGTTATATAACCATTTTCCTGCAAAACCATTTGAAGCATTTTTCTGATATACATTTGATCATCAACTATAAATATCTCTTTCATAAAACACCCTTTAGATAATAAAAATGAAAATTTTTAAACAGGATATATTATTAATAACTTAATTATATTCTGTATTTCTACTAATAAGATTATATAAATTATTTCTTTAAAAGTCAATATTAATTTTTAATTTACTGTTTTTTCAAATATTCTTCGGCAAATTCTAAATCTTCAAGTGTGTTTATCCCAAAAAATTCTATTTCATCATAAACTTTAAATCCATCTATTTTATAACTTCTTTCATTAGCCAATTTGACAAGATCTGTTAGATAATACTCTTTTTGAGAATTATCTGTTTTAAGACTATCAAGCATAGATAATACTTTAATATTACATATCATTATACCGGTATTTAACTCTTTAATTTTCTTTTCAACATCGGTTGCATCTTTAACTTCAACAATTTTTTCTATTAATCCATCTTTATTTCTAATTATTCTCCCGAAAGAAGAATCTTCACTTCCCATAACAGTTAATATTGAAAGATCATTTTTATTCTTATTATGAAATTCAATAAAATCAACAATTGTTTTAGCCTTTATAAAAGGCATATCCCCCATCAATATAAGGTTTAAATCATTATCAAAATATTCTTTTGCCATAAGAACAGCATGGCCTGTTCCAAGCTGCTGGTTTTGCCATACATAAGTATAATGAGAACCGATTTTTTCGATAACCATTTCACCCATAAAACCAATAACAATTACAATATCCTTTTTATCTATAAAATATATATTTTCTAAAACATAAGATAAAATTGGTTTACCATTTAATTCTCTTAATGCCTTTGGTATTTGGAATTTTTCAGATTGAAGTCTTTTCCCTTTTCCAGCAGCAAGTATTATGCACTTCATTGATTTCCTCCATATTCACACATATTTACTCAAAATTAGATAAATTTAAATTCAAATAAAACTATAAACTGAATACAAGATATAAATTAAAAATATAACTATATAATCATAAAATAAAAATAAAACCTAATTATAATTACTGTTCCTCTTCTTCTTTTAATACCGACGGCTGGTAAGCGCTTTTTAAACCAGTTCCTGCAGGTATAAGTCTGCCTAAAATGACATTTTCTTTTATTGTAGAGGACCAAAAGAAGTTCTCCTGAGAAACAACCGAAATTATCTCTCGGAGTTTCAATTTGGGAATCTTTTTTATATCTATGCCTCCTATAAAT
>JBKBTB010000237.1:0-2961 GCA_046291015.1 Exilispira sp.
AAAAAAAAATCATCAAATAATATAAAACGAATAATATTAAATTCAATTTTTATCTTTTTTATAAAAAATAAAAATAAAAAATAATAGAATTTATAAAAATCTGATCCAGCACCATTTTCTATTAAATTTTTTTCATTATCCAGTAGAATATAATAATCATTGTGAGGTCCTATATATTTTTTTTGTATAATTTCATTTTCGAAGTTTTTATAGTATAATTGTTTTATTTCATTAATTGATTTATTTAAGAAATAAGAATAAAAGTTAATTGTATATTGATTATAATTTTTTAAAAAATTATTACATTCCTCAATTATATTTTTTCTTTTATTTACTATATAATCAGTATATTCAGAAATATTATCGATTAATGTTTGATATAAATCCATTTTTGTATTTAAATCAATAGATGAGTAAATAATTTCTTTCTTTTTCTCAAATAATTTTCTATAGTTAATTAAATAAAAAAGATATTTTTTATCTTGAAAAGAGATAAGTTCATCAATGGTTTTTCTTCTAAAATCTCTATAAAATATAAAATTAAATATGTTTTTATTATACAAAATAAAAATCTGATTATTGATTAAATTATGTTTTAATTTTATGTTATTGATAAAATAAGACTTTACTCCCTGATCTGTATATATTATCTTTTCTGAACTATTATTATTAATTTCTATGCTAAAAAAATTTTGACCATTTCTAATGCAATTATTTAAGGAATAAGTTCTATAACTTTTTCCAGTTTTTAAAATATATACTGCCTCAAGTAAAGAACTTTTTCCACTTTTATTTTTTCCATTAATAAATATTGTATTTTGATTAAACTTAAACTCATTATACTCAAATAATCTAAAATTAAATAGAATTATAGAAAAATTCATTATTATATATTATTATAATTTTCTTATTTTTTTTAATTTTAACAAAATTAAATCTTAACAGGTACTGTTATAAAAATATATTTATAATCTTTTTTCTCTTCAAATGGAAGTAAAAATATAGCTTTTTGAGGATTGTTCATGCATAGTTTGAATTGTGAACTATCTAAAACTCTTGTAAAATCAATGATATTCTTATAAGATACGGCAAATTCAATTGGCTCTTTATCATAATCAATATCGAAACTTACCTTACCTTTGCCAATATCTGTTTCAAGATTAGATAAAGTCATTTTATTTTTTTCCATTTTAACAAGAATTGTATCTTCATTTGAAAACATAGAGGAAATCATCCTTAAATTTTGATTAAATATTTCTTTTTCAATTATTGCTGTATATTCAAAACTATCCTGTATCAATGTTCTATAATTCGGATATTTTGGCTCTAAAAGGTGACACATATACTGAATTTCACCAATTTCTATGCTGAATTTTTTTTCTGTTAATGAAACTTTGAAATTTTGAGAAGATGATCTTACTTTTAATATAATATTCATCATTTTTTTTGGTATAATTGAAATAATATCTGGTAATTCCTCAAAATTTCTACAGACTGCAAGTCTTTTCTTATCAGTAGCAACCACATTTAATTTGTTATCCTTTTTTTCAATCATTATCCCTGATGTTGAAAACTGTTTATCTAATTCATCTGAAGCAGCAAAAATTGTCTTATGAATAACATCTTTAAAATATTGTGCATCAATTTCAAAACTATTTTCAAAATCTATATCGAAAGAGATATTGAATTCAGTATAATCCATAGTTTTAAGTTGAAACTTAAAATCATAGTTTTCTGAAAATATAATTATTTCATTATTATCATTTGTTTCGAAAAATAAATTAGTATCTGGAACATTCTTGACAATATCGAATAATTTTTTTGCATTAACAAGAGTTTTCCCTTCTTCTAAAACATTTGCATTATCATAAGCTTTAAAAAATGTTACTGAATCTGTTGCAGAAACAATGATTCTATCTTTTACTGCTTCTAAAAGTAAGTTTGAAAAAACAAGTGAAAAGGTTTTTTGTTCAATAACAGAATCTGCTTGAAATAAAAGTTCGGCTATTTTAAACTTTTCAATACTGAATTTCATAATATTTGCTCCTATCAAATTTTATATTAAATAGAAATTTACTCAAATAAAAAATTTTTATAATTTTTCTTTTATTTAATCTACAAAATTAATAATTAGATTTTAATAATCATAATAATGGTTGTTAATATGTTTATTATAAAATTATCTTATGTAAAATCCTTAAGTTATACACTGAATAAAATATTAATTATAGTAACAAATTTTTTAGCATTAAAATTAATTAAATAAAAAGTATTTAATAAAAAACATTAAATCACTTTTTTCACTTTATTTAAAAATAATATTGTGAAAATTGTGAAAAATTAAGATTTGAGATCTTTTATCATGCCTTCTATAGATATTCTTAATAATTCATCATCTTTCATTAGATCCGAAATTTTTTTGCATGCATGGATAATTGTTGTATGATCCTTCCCTCCAAAAGAAAGACCAATTTCTGTTGTACTTGCGGATGTAAGTTCTCTACATAAATACATTGCTACATTTCTGGCTCTTGAAATAGATGCATTCCTTTTTTTAGATTTTATATCATAAGAAGAAATCTTAAAAGTTTCGGCTACTTTTCTAATAATATCGTCAATCTGAATAATTTTAGTATCATCTATATATTTAAATTGATCCTTTAATATTTCTTTGGCTTGCTCTAAACCAAGGCTATTAATATCTAATTTAAATATATCACAATAGGCAATGATTTTTATCAAAGCAGATTCTAATTCTCTAATGGATGATTTTACATTTTTAGCTATGAAATGTAAAATTTTTTCATCAATATTTCTTTTTTCGTAATCACACATCTTTTGTAAGATTGCAACTCTTGTTTCATAATCTGGTGGAGTGATTTGAACAGTTAATCCCCATTCCATCCTGTTTCTAATTCTTTCTTCAAAATCTTTTAGATCTTTTGGTGCTTTATCACAGGT
>JBKBTB010000238.1:0-2936 GCA_046291015.1 Exilispira sp.
ATATGTAAAGCCAGAAAACCAATCTGTGAAGAATGTCCGATAGAAAAGTTCTGTAAAAAGGCTTATATTTGATTCTTTTTAGGTTAATATTTATTTTATCTATATCTATATTTTTATTATATTAATATTTTTCCACAACTTCTTTCTGTATTTTCGTTATTTTCACAATCTGTTCAATGGCTAAATCAAGCATCTGTAAAAACTGAGTTTTACCAAAAGAATCCCCGCCACTTTCCGCTGAAACATTTACAAGTTCTCCATGATCTGTAGCAATAACATTCATATCGCAGAAAGCTTTTTCATCTTCTTCATACATCAGATCCAATAGTATTGCATTGTCAACAATCCCGATAGAAATTGCGGCAACATAATTTTTTATTGGATTTACCTTTATCAAACCCCTGGAAATATATTTCTTAAATGCCAATGCGGTTGCGACAAATCCACCAGTTATGGAAGCGGTTCTTGTTCCTCCATCTGCATTTATTACATCGGTATCAACATAAATTGAATAACCAGGAAAACATGTTAAATCCACCCCACCTCTTATAGATCGACCAATCAGACGCTGGATTTCAATGCTTCTTCCATCAATTTTGTTTCTATCTCGAGCCTTTCTTTTTAATGTTGAACCTGGCAACATACTATATTCACAAGTTAGCCAGCCAATTCCTTTATCTTTTGCAAATGATGGAGCTTCATCTGTAAGCATGGCTGTACATATGACTTTTGTATTACCATAAGAAATTAAACAGGAACCATCTGCATTTTTTATATAATCTGGCTCTATTATTATTTTCCTGCATTCATTCCATTTTCTTCCATCAGACCTTATTATCCTTTCATAAACCTCTTTATTTGTTTCTTTTTTAGCCTTTGAAATACCAATCTTTTCAAGTTCTTTTTGAAGATTACCCATAATAACTCCTATTTTTTTTTAGACCTTTTTATTTAATTTTCTAATAATCAAAAATTTTTTTTCTAAGCTCGTGTATTCCATCAATAAATTGCATTGTTCCATCTTCCGTTTCAACTATATATAAAATTTTTCCATTTCTTAATCTTTTTTTTGCTATTATCTTGCCAGATCCATATCCTTTTGATTCAATATATTCACCAATATTAAATTCATTATTTTGATATTCATCTTTAACAAGGTAATCCTGAATCAATTGAGTTGCAAGCCTACTAAAAGCCAGCTTTTGACCTCTTATATCTATTGTAGATGGATGCAATAGATAAAGATAGCTTTTAGCTCTTGTCATACCAACATATAACAATCTTCTTTCCTCCTCTTCATCAGCTTCTTGTTGATACCTTTTATAAGGTAAAATTGTATCACTAACATATGGCAAAAATACAGCTTCAAATTCAAGTCCTTTTGAAGAATGCAATGTGCCGAGAACAACACCATTTTTATCTTCATTCTCCCTATAAAAAGGAATAACTTTTGATAAGAATAATTGAAATATATCAATATTTTCATTTTTATTTTCATTTTGAAGATTTTGAGCTATTTTAATCAATAATTCAAAATTTTCTTTTCTTTCAAAATAAAGATCTTCTCCCTCATCTTTCCATTCTTCTTCAAAGCCACCTTCATTTAATAAAATATTACAAAATTCAACTATATCATCTTCTTTAATAAGTTTTTTAAGAAATTTTCCAAATTCAATTACTTTAGAATTTTCTAAAAAACAAGAAGCATCAATAAAATCAATATTATTTTCATCTCTTATTTTAATAATCTTTTCAATTGTTTTAGGTCCTATTCCTTTTTTGGGATAATTGCAAATTTTCTTAAATAAAAATTCATTATCTTTATTCAATTTAAATGAAATATAATATAATGTATATTTTATTTCCTTTCTTTCGAAAAAATTTGTTCCTCTTAACATTTGATATGGAATTGAGTTTTCTATGAGTTTATTTTGTAATTTTATAAGTAACCATGATGCCCTTACAAGAATAGCTATTTCTTTTAATGGAATATTTAATGAATTTAAATAAATAATTTTGGATTTAATAAAATCAATCATAGTTGATTCATCTTGAAATATTCTTAATTCAGCCTCTCCACTTTCATCTTTTATAGGTTTAACTGTTTTATTGCGCCTATTTTTATTAGATATTATCAAATTATTTGCTCAATTTATTATTTTTATTTTACTTCTATAGTTCTGGTCCATATATATAATTTTTGCATTTCTAAAGTTGTTTTCAAAATTCATTATTGGTTCGATGGATGCTCCTCTAAAACCATATATTGACTGATCTTCATCTCCAACAGCGGTAATATTTGCACCATTTGATATCATTATCAAAAACTGATTCTGTAAATTATTTATATCCTGATATTCGTCAACAAGAATATAATCGAAAAAATTACGAATTTTTTCTCTTACTTCAATACTTAAACTCATTGTCAAAAGTGGATAAAGGATTAAATCTGCATAATCAAAAAGGCAGGATTCATATAAATATTTTTGATATTCTGAAAAGAGTGTTAAAAGTTCATTTAAATATTCTTCATTAAAATATTTATATCTAATATTGTTAATTTCTATTACTTCTTTTTTATATGGTATTAATTTTTCATCATTTAATAAAATATGATGGGCATCTTTATAACAATAGAAAATTATATCCTTTTGAAAATTCTCTTTAGAATAATTAATAAAATTTACTGCTTCATTAACAGAAATGAAATCAAGATTATTTTTATCTATAATTTGAGTTATTATTTCTTTTGAATCATCTTCATCAATAACAGTGGAACCCTTTTTAAAGCTAAATAATTCCCTGTTTTCAACCATCAATCGAAGTGCAAATGAATGAATTGTTGAAATATATGGATTTGCATCAAATTCAGGTATTTCCGCCTTCAACCTTTGTAACATCTCGTTAGCTGCTTTATTTGTAAAAGTTATTGCTAC
>JBKBTB010000239.1:0-2930 GCA_046291015.1 Exilispira sp.
AAGTTTTTGGGTCCTGAGCAGAAATTTGAATAAAAATTACTTGATTAACGATTAAAAGAGTAAAAATCATAAGAGTAAGTAAAAATTTTCTTTTTTTCATTAATTTTGCCTTGTTTTTTTTATCTTTATTAAACTTTTATTAACAAGTTTTTATTTAAAATTTTATTTAATATTTTTATATTATATTTTCATTAAAATATCTGGTTTTCTAATTCAAAAATTAGTTTTATTAGAGATTTATCTTATGATTTTTTTCATTTAATAATTGCCTGGCATGTTCAAGTGCCTGATGGGAATCTGGCTGTCCACTAAGCATTCTTGCTATTTCTATTATTCTTTCATCTTTATCAAGTTTTTTAATACTTATATAAACATCTTTCCCTTCTATATTTTTTAAAACATTGTAATGATTAGTTGCATAGCTTGCAATCTGTGGAAGATGAGTAATACAGATAATTTGTCTATCTTTCGATATCTGATAAATTTCATTACCAACAAGATCTGCTGTTTTTCCACCTATTCCAGCATCTATTTCATCAAAAATTATTGTCTGGGCTTCTTCATATTCTATCAAAGCCTTTTTAATAGCAAGCATAATTCTTGATATTTCGCCGCCAGAAGCAATTTTTCTAAGGCTTTTAACTGGCAGTGAAGGGCTTGAAGAAAGACCAAACTCGACAATATCAATCCCATTTGAATTAATTTTATAACCACTGCCATTTATCTTGCAAAATGAGTTTTCATCTTGCTGATAATCAATTGAAACAGCAAATCTTGATGCATCCATTCCAACCTTTTTTAAGTTTTCATTTACCATTATTTCAAGTTCTCTTGCCGCAACTCTTCTTTTTTGTGATATTACTATTGCATCATGAGCAAGCTTCTGTTTCAGATTTGAAATTTCATTATTTAGTTTTTCTATCTTTTCATCAAGAGTATCATAATTTGAAATTTCTTGTTCATACTGATTTTTTATTTTCAATATTTCTTCTATCGTGTTTCCATATTTTTTTTTCAAAAGTTCAAGTTGATCCAGTCTTTCATCAATGTATCTTATATGTTCTTCTGAAAAATCTATTTTTTCAAGGTATGAAGATATCTCATGTTCTGTATCCTGAAGCAAAATATATGCATCTTGAAAATTTTGACTTATTTTAGATAATGTTGAGTCATAAGTAGTCAATTCATCTATTGTTTTTTTGATTGAAAACAACCTGTTCAATCCAGATCCCTGACTTTTTAAATATGATAGGGCATCAGATAAATTTGCAACA
Organism: Exilispira sp.; assembly: GCA_046291015.1. Taxonomy (GTDB): domain Bacteria; phylum Spirochaetota; class JAAYUW01; order JAAYUW01; family JAAYUW01; genus Exilispira. The sequence continues at coordinate 1,275 of JBKBTB010000239.1, forward strand.
ATTTTTTCTCCCTGGGCAAGCTTCTTCCTTTCTTCATATAAGGATTCTTCTTCTATTTTAGGATTTATTCTTTCTATTTCCGAAATTGCGTAGTTTAAGTAATCTATCCTTTTTGTCTGATCTTCCCATGTCTTTTTAAGCTTTAAAAGTTCATCTTCTTTTTTCTTTAAAAGATTGAAAGAATTTGTAAATTCAACGACTTCATCCTTAATCCTGGCAAATAAATCGAGAAGATCAATATGAGAGGATATATTTAAAAGTTTTGAGTTTTCATGCTGCCCAACTAGTTCAACAGTATTTTTAAAAATTGATGAAAGAAATATTCTCGGGACAGGTATATCATTAACAAGGTAAGAATTTTTAGCAGTTTTCGGATTGTAAATTCTTCTTATTGTTATCTCATCTTTATCTAAATCAAGTCCATATTCTTTACCTTCTTCTTTTATCCTTTTATCTGGAAGATCAAGATCGATTTCCACAACGATTGGGTCTTCTTTATTTAACAAAAAAGTCGTATCAATTGCTTCACCAAAAGCAAGATAAAGAGAATTAATCAAAATTGATTTTCCTGCTCCAGTTTCTCCCGAAATTATTGATAACCCATTATCAAAATTTACCTCAATCTCTCTTATCAAAGCATAATTTTTAATATAAATTCTTTTTAGCACTGTTTATAAACCCCAACCAAGTTTTTTTGAAATAATATCAAAAAAGGTTACTTTTTTTACCCTGACTATGGTAATTGGTTTTTCAGCCTTTTTTACAATAATTGAATGCCTTAAACCACCAATAAAAGATATTCCTCTTTGCCCATCTGCTGTAATTGTAATCTTCCTTTTATTTAAAACTGTGATGCAAATTTCATGATCACTTTTTACAACTATGGGTTTAACGGTAAATGAATGAGGACATATTGGTGTAATGATTATTGAATCAAGTGTGGGACAAATTATGGGTCCTCCAGCCGATAGAGAATAACCTGTAGAGCCTGTAGGTGTCGCAACTATTATACCATCACCCCAATAATGCAAGAGTTTTTCTCCATCTAATTTTACAAGCACTTCCAGCGGTGTTGAAAATTCAAATTTGGATATTGCAATTTCATTTAAGCTATAAAATTCGGCTTTTTTATTTTCATCCAAATTGTCCAATTCGACATTTGTTTTTAGCAGGATCCTTTTATCCTCTTTATAATTACCACTTAAAAAATTAGTCAGCTGATCATTAAGCTCTTCAAAATAATTCCATGCAAGAAACCCGAGTCTTCCATTATTAATAGGCAAGAATGGTGTATTTGTACCATAAAAATATGAAACTGTGAAAAGAAATGTCCCATCCCCACCAATAGAAATCGCAAGTTTATAATTTTCTCCCTTTTCTGGTTTCTTATTAATAAAATGAAAACCAACATTATCTCTTTTTAATAAAAAAAAATTAGCCTCAACATCCTGAATATTTTTTAAAAAATTTTTTAGTTTACTCAAAAGATGATTTGATTGATTATCCTTTTCGTATATAAAAAAAGCAATTTTATTTTTTTCTGCCATCGATTTCCAGTAAAGCTGTTTCTATATTATCAACTATATTTAAAATCCTCTCAAGTTCGACAAGTCTCAATACTACTCGAACAGATTCGGAAATATTCGTAAGATATAG
>JBKBTB010000018.1:0-14997 GCA_046291015.1 Exilispira sp.
TAAGAAATAGATTCACCAATCTCAGTTAAGTTAATTTGATCGGATGGATTTAAGTTATAATCATTTTTCTCCTCTTGTCTTTTATATAAATTATTATTATTTAAATTATTTTGAATTTTTGTCTCTTCTTTAGCTTCATTAAATTTATTATATATTTTATTTTCTTTTTCACCTGTATATTTGTTTGAACCAATCGATTCTTTACTTGTTTCATTATTAAACTTTTCAAGAAGATAAAAAAGTAAATATCCCAGAGCTCCTAATATTGTTGCAGAAGTTAGAGATTTTATAAAAATAGTGAGAAAGGATGAACGGGAAATTGCAGATATTAAAAAAGAAATAATAAAACCAGTTATTGCAAATATTATAATAATACCTAATTTATTATCCAAAAATAATTCCTCTTTTTTTTCTAACCTTATTATGTTTTAAATCATGAATATTTCAAATATTTTTTTAAAAAATTATTAATACCTTTCCCTTCAATAACATTTATATTTTCAAGCTGGGATAGCACATGATCGATGCAAATCGATGCCTTTGATTTGGGGTTTAATATATAAAATGGTTTCTGCACCTTTACAGCTTTTTCAACTATCTCATCATTCATTATAAACCCAAGATTTTCAACTTTTATAGATAGAAACTGAAATGAGATATTTATAATTCTATCTGCGACTCTTTTCCCTTCGGAAATCGAATTACATTTATTTATAACAAGCTTAATAGGTATATCTTTATCAAGAGCATATATCGATTTAATAATGCCATATGCATCTGTAATAGCAGTTGTTTCAGGAGTTGTAATTATTATTGTTTCGTCGGCAGCTAATATGAAGGAAAGAACATTATTTGAAACACCAGCACCAGTATCAATGATTATTATATCTGCGAATTCTAGTTCTGAAAGCGAATTTATAAAGTTTTCTCTCTGTTCATCAGTAAGATTCGCAAGTTGAGAAAAGCCAGAAGCTCCAGCAATAATTTTTATACCATATTGTGTATCAAGAACTATCTCTTTTAATGGTTTTTTATTTTTAATGACATGATAAAGATTGTATTTAGGAATTACTCCTAAGATAACATTTACATTTGCAAGACCCAAATCTGCATCCATTACTATTACTTTTTTACCCAATTTAGCATATCCAATGGCAAGGTTAACGGCGAAATTAGTCTTCCCAACTCCCCCTTTACCTGATGAAACAGTTATTATCTTTGTTTTTTGCTTTTTATTGATATTTTCAACAATTTGCTTTAATTGTTGCTCCTGGTTTATCATAAAAACTCCTGCATCTTTTAATATTCTTCAGAACTAAAAGCTAAATTTAATATAAAGTTTAAATCTGGTTCTATTAAGTTTTTCGTCATTTCTTGACCATTAGTTATATATGAAATTGGAATATCGTATTTAATTATCGCACTTATCATCTGTCCGAAAGTAGATGTTTCATCAATCTTTGTAATAATTAAATGATTGTAATTTAAGAATTTAAATCTTTCAAAAATATCTATTAAGTCGCAATATTTAGTTGTTGCAGAAATTGTTAAAAAAGTCTTAATATTTTTCTTTTTAACATCTAAAATTTCTTTAATAGAACCAAGCATTTTACTATCTTTTTGAGAAGTTCCCGGACTATCGACAAAAATAATATCGTCTTTTTCTGAAATCATCGATATATAATCATCTCTTTTCATAACAGGATAAAAAGGTACTTGAAGTATTTCTGCGGCAATTTGCAAATGTGCATATCCACCAATTTTTGCCTGATCCGCACTTAATAATTTAATCTTATAATTCTGATTGACTTTTGCATTGGTAGCAAGTTTTACAATTGTTGTAGTTTTTCCAACACCTGTTGGTCCAACTAAAACAGCTATATCATCTTTCGAAATTCTTTTATTATCAACTTTTATTTTAGAACCAATGTACTCAAGTGTTTTTTTTCTTATACTTTCAATAGAGTTAGATTCTTCATAAGAAAGATTTTTTGAAAGATAATCCATTAATTCCTTCTGAAAATCTTTTGAATAATCCAGAGTATTAAGTGAATTGATATATTTTTCCAGTAATGATTCAACTCTGATATTAGAAGAAGTAATTTCTGTGATTTTTTTTTCAATATTTTCAAGTTTTTGTAATAAAGGATCTGCTTTTACTTTTTCGCTTAAACTATCTTTCTGATTTTCATCATTGGATTCTTTATAGTCATAATCACCAGTAAAAGCATAATCTTCCGGATTTTTTTGAGCAAAATTATTTTCAAATCTTGTATTATTTATATTTTTTGCTTTTGCAACCTTAAGAAATTCTTTTTTTTGTTTCTGAATATAATCCTCATCTCGAATACCAGCAACCATTACATATTTTATCTTCTTTAGAAATCCCTGCTTTTTCTGTTCAACCTTTATAACATATGCATCTTCTCCATATTCTCTGATCAATTTTTCTTTTAAATCCTTTACACTTTCACCTTCAAGTGTTATATAATGCATTATTTCTCCTCCTTTTGTTCATTTATTGTTATTTGCCCTACATACTCAAGTGAAATCGAAGGAGAAATCTCCGAAGTTGAAAGTATTATGGCTTTTGGGCAAACTGTTGATGTTATGGATCTTATCTGTCTTCTTATCCTTGGACTTGTTAATATAATAAAATAATCCAGCTTTTTGGAAATAGAATCCTGTTCATATCTTAAAATGGTATTGATAAAATCTGGCAAAAAATTAGGCGGGAAAGAATATATTCCAAGCCTCTGGGATTTTTCAAATTCATTTGCCAGATAATTTTCAAGTTTTGCATTAAAAGTATAAACTCTTAGTCTTCCCTTTTCATCCGCATATGTTCTACAAATTTGATTTTTCAGTTTCTGTCTTACAAACTCACTAACAATATCGGGATCTAAATTTTTATTCTGTGAAAGTTTATCTGCTACAGTTTCAAGTATTGTTTCTATATTTCTAATTGAAATTTTTTCCGAAAGTAAATTTTGAAAAACTTTCTGAAGAAATCCAATATTAGCAACAGCTTCCACTTCACTTACAAGTGTTTTATATTCTTCACGAATCGAATCTATAATCTTTTTAACTTCTTCTCTTCCAAGAAGACTGTCTACATTAGCTATAATTGTTTCCGTTAAGTGAGTTGCAATGACTGTTGCACAATTTATTACAGTATATCCAAGTGATTCTGCTACATCTTTTTTATTAAAGTCAATCCATATTGCATCAAGATTATATGTTGGTTCTTTAGTGGATATTCCATCTATTTTTTCTGTTACATTTCCAGGATTTATAGCCAAAAATTTATCTGGCAAAAGTTTCCATGAAGTAACTTTTACACCATGTATTTTTATGGCATACTCATTTGCCTCAAGCTTTAGTGAGTCCCTGACTACTATAGCAGGAACAATCATACCATAATCATATGCTATCTGTCTTCTGACATTTGCTATTCTCTCAAAAAGATCGCCTCCCTGACTTTTATCAACCAGAGGTATTAATGAATATCCAATTTCAAGAGCAATTGGTTCAATTGGTACCAGCTTATCTATTATTACAGGTTTTTCTTCTTCTGTTTTCTCTTCTTTTTTAGTTGCTTCAATCTGCTTTGATGTTTGCATGGTGTATGCAAGATAACCAAACAATCCTCCAAGTGGCAGAAAAACATAAAATGGGAAACCAGGAACAAATCCGAAAAATATCAGTGAGCCACTTAGTACCCAAAGCGGTAAAGCAGATCTTGTAGATTCTCTTTTAAATTCATTTCCTAAAGAATCTGCAGCTTCAGATCGAGAGACAATTATACCTGCCGAAACACCATTTAATAGAGATGGAATTTGAGATACAAGTCCATCACCGACAGTAAATATTAAAAAGGTTTGCATTGCTTCATTGAAACCCATTCCAAATTTCAGGCTTCCTATTAATATTCCTCCAACTATATTTACAATTGTTATAAATATCCCGACAATTACATCACCAGATACAAATTTTGATGCACCATCCATAGAGCCATAAAAATCTGCTTCTTTCTGCAAAGCCTGTCTTCTTCTTAAAGCTTCCTGTTCATTTATAATTCCAGCTGCAAGATCGGAATCTATCATCATCTGTTTTCCAGGCAGTGAATCGAGGGCAAACCTTGCTGCGACTTCAGACATTCTTGTTGTTCCTCTTGCAATAACAATGTATTGAACAGCTATAATTATTATAAATATTATTAAGCCTACAACAAAATTACCTCCAACAACAAATGATCCAAAAGCAGTTATCAATTTACCCTTGAATTGAGGTCCCTGTGAAAGAATAAGCCTAGTTGAAGAAATATTTAAACCAAGTCTCATTAATGTCATTAAGAGTAAAAGGCTGGGAAAAATAGAAATCTCTAAAGGATTTGTTGAAAATATGACCAAAAAAAGCACAAATAAAGAAAAAGCAAGCGATAATGACATAAAAAAATCCAGAAAAAAAGTTGGAAGTGGAATAATAAACATTAGAAGAATTGTCATTATACCTATCGCTATAAGTATATCCGGTGAATTTAATATCTTGCTAAAATTCAATTTATTTCTTACTGTATCTGCCATTTATCTATCCTCCCCAACTATAACCGGGTTTTTTCCTTTTAGAGTATTCTCTATATATATATTTGTATATATTTGCAACAATATAAAGCATATCTTCAGGGATATAGTCCCCAACAGATACTCTGCTATATAATTCCCTTGCAAGCGGCTTATTTTCAATTGTAATAATATCATTTTCAAATGCAATTCTTTTAATCTGCTGTGCAAGCAAATCCTCACCTTTTGCAACAACTCTTGGAGCTGGATCGACTCCCATTTCATATTTTAATGCTACTGCAAAGTGAGTCGGGTTTGTTATAACAACATCTGCTGTTTTAACATTTTGAAGACTTTTTCTCTGTGCAATTTCTCTTCTTTTTTTATTTAAAGCCTGTCTTATTTCAGGTCTTCCTTCCTGTTCATATAATTCATCCAGAAGCTCCTGTTTACTCATCTTAAGTGAATCTATATATCTTCTTCTTTGCATCAGATAATCTACTGCTGCAATAATGATTAGAATTATTATCATTTTAATAAATATTGACTTAAATAGATTTATGCCCAGTTCTATTGTCTTTTGATATGAATCTGAAACTGATTCAAAAAGATTTCCCAAAGAAGAATTAATAGACAGAATAACAATTATTAAAAGTCCAATAACCAGACCAATGCCTTTTAAAAGATTAACAAATCCCTCAACACTAAAAATTCTTTTAAAATATGCAGAAAAATTTGGAGCAACTCTTGAAAGATTTGGAGTAAGAAGAGATGGAACAACAAGAAATCCTATCTGGGCTACATTTGATGCAACTCCGGCAATAATTGGTGGAATAAAAATTATACCCATAACAGGGAGAAGCTGGTTCAAAGCATATTTTATAAAATAATCAAGATTCTCAATGCTAAAAGATAGATCAACCTGAAAAAAGAAATAGATCAAATTTATAATCCTCTGCCAGATTAAAGGGAAAAACAGGAATAAACTTAAAAGGGTTGCCAAAAGTGTGGATAAGGCTACAATTTCCTGTGATTTTAATACCTGTCCTTTTTCTCTTGCCCTTCTCTTTTTTGTCTCTGTTGGAAGCTCGGTTCTACCTTCATCTTCAGCCGCAAATCTTTGAAGGTCAAGTTTATCTATTTTTAATAGCTGATCATAAAAAGTAAAATTCTTTGTATTCTGAATTTTTTGCCTTATTTGAATTTTTTCTTTAAAGTAAAAATAAATATTAAAAAATATTTTGAAGCCCAATATTTTGTTCCTTAGTATTACAAATTTTATTATCTTAATCATTAATATTTTTCTATAAAATTGTTTGTTAATTTTTTATTTATTTCCCTTTAACTTTTATATTTTTATTTTTTAGTTTTTTCTATTTTTTAATTTACTTTATTCATCCTATTTCTTATAATTTTTTGCTAATTTTTTTAATTTTTTAATTTATCATAAGTCTTCTAATTTCATAGATAATAATTAAAAACTATCCCAATAATTTAAGCCAAAAGACAATTCTTACGAATATATTATTGAAAAGATTACTGGCAAATGTGCTAAAGAAAGGTATATACAAAAGTATTAAAATGAAACCTATAATTACCTGAATATTAATACCAACCATGAAAATATTAACCTGAGGAGCAAATTTTGAAATAATTCCAAGAGTAATATTTAATATCAAAAGTGTTACAATTATTGGAATAGCTATCTGAAGAGAGATTAAAAATAAATCCCTGAAAAGTATGACAACCTGAGGCATTAAAGAGCTAATTTTAATGGAAAAATCCACATATTTAATTAATTCAAATGATTTTCTTAATACAAGTATTTCATATTCAATGCCATTTATAGAAATAAAAATAAGCATGGCAAAAATCTGAAATACTTGAGATATTACAGGTACCTCTACTTCACTTAAGGGATCTAAAACCTCGGAAATACCAAGTCCCATCTGATAAGAAAAGAATTCACCTGCAACCTGAAAAGTGGTAAAAATAATTGATATAAATAATCCAATAGAAAAACCTATAAAAAGTTCATTTGCTAAAAGCAAAATATAAGACCATGTATCAAGTGGTATTTTTATATTAAGATTTTGAGAAGCAAATGGAAATAATACTATGGCAATTAAAAACATTAATCCAATAACAACCTGTGGGGGTATAATTGAAGAGGAAAAGATGGGAGATGTTATCGTTATACCTACCAATCTTATAAAAATAAGAAGAAAAAGTGGAAAAATATCTCTTAAATAAAAAGGTACCATTTTAATTTTTTTTCTCTCAATATTATTAAAACCTTGTTATATTTATTTTTTACTTAATTGCACTTGTTATTAAACTTATAAGATAATTTATATAATTTATTATTCTTGTAAGCATCCAGGGACCTAAAATTATAAGAACAGCAAAGATAGATATAACCTTGGGCACAAATGTTAAAGTTTGTTCCTGAATTTGAGTGGTTGCTTGAAATATGGATACTATTAAACCAACAATCAATGGAACAACAAGTAAAGGTCCTCCTATTATTATAAGCTCAAAAATAGATCTTCTTAAAATATCCATCACAAGTCCTAAACTCACATCTTCCCTCTTTAATCTTTATTTTCTTCCTTATCTTTAAATTATTTCTCATAATTTTTATCCAGGAAATGATTTTAATAGACTTCCGACTAAAAGATTCCATCCATCAGCGAGAATAAACACAATAATCTTAAATGGAAGAGAGATCATTATTGGTGGAAGCATTATCATTCCCATCGCCATTAAAGTAGCAGAAACGAGCATGTCTATTAACAAAAAAGGTATCATTATTAAAATCCCGATATTAAAAGCTGTTTTTAATTCAGAAAGCATAAATGCCGGGATCAATACATATGTTGGAATATCCTTATAGGTATTTACCGAAGATATATTTGAAGCTCTTAAAAAAAGAGCTATGTCTGCTGGTCTTGTTACTTTAAACATAAAGATTCTTAATGGTTCTACACCTTTATAATATAAATCATTTAAATCAAGTTTACCCTGCATATAAGGTTGTATTGCTTCTGAATTTATCTGTGTAAAAACTGGCATCATAACAAAAAGAGTCATAAAAAGAGCTAAACCAGCCATAACCTGAGCTGGTGGCATCTGTTGTGTACCAAGCCCTCTTTTTAGAAAATCAAATACAATTATAAATCTTACATAACTTGTAAGTGAAATAATAAGTGATGGTCCTAAAGACAAAAGAGAAATCAACAGTAGAATTTCTAATGATGAGGCAACCTGAGAAGGATTTCTTGCATTCTGGATGGATATATTTACATTTGGAATTGGAATTGAATTCTGTTGTGCTGAAATCGGCTCACTAACAAAAAAAATTACAAAAATAAGAAATAAAAACAAAACTTTAGCATCATACCTGTTCATTCCCCCTCCCAAAAACGAAACAGATACAGGATAATATGAAAAAGATTATTTACTTTTATAATTTATTGTAATTAATTTATCTTTTGTCAAGAGTTTTAATAAATATTTTTAAAATTTTTCACAATTTTTTTATATTTTTAGTATATTAAAAATTAATTTGGCATTTATCTTCAATTCATAATTTTATTCTCTTTTTTATTGTTAAATTTTCCTTATAATTAATTTTTGATTACTGGTTGCCCTGTAGATAAAACAACTGATTGCCATAAAGAACTTTTGGGATCAATCTTTTTTCTTCCGAATTTAACTATATCCATGGGAAGATGAATAAAAACATCATTCCATTTACCTATTATTACCCTTGTTTTACCGCTCATAGCAGCATGAACGGCATGTTCTGCTAAAAAACCACAATAGACTGCATCCTCTGCATTTGCCGTAACTGAACGAATCATGTAGGAAGGGTCAATATATTTAACATTAACCTCAATTGATTTTTGATGAAAATATTCTGAAATTCTGTTTTTAAGATATGTACCTATATCATTAAGAATTTTATTACCGGACTTATCGAATTTTGCTTCTTTTTCTTCGAAAAATTTTTGCCCAGCTCCTTCAGCAACAACTATTAGAGCATGATCTGATTTAGTAAGTCTTCTTTCAAGTATGGCAAGTAATCCATTTGGTCCATCCATATCGAAATCGATTTCAGGTACTAAAACAAAGTTTGCATCCTTCTGAGCTAAAGCAGCTTGAGCCGCAATAAAACCAGATTCCCTTCCCATAAGTTTAACTATACCTATCCCATTTGGAGCACCCTTTGCCTCATTATGAGCGCATCTTATCACTTCCTGAGCAGCTGACACAGCTGTTTGAAAACCAAATGATTTACTTATAAAAGGGATATCATTATCTATTGTTTTAGGTATATTTATTACAGATATTGATAATTTTCTTTTTTCAATTTCTTCTACTATCTCTATTGCACCCCGTATAGTTCCATCTCCACCAATTGTAAAAAGTATATCAATCCCATAGTATAGTAAAGAATCTACAATTTTACTTGCTGGAACATTACCTCTTGATGAGCCAAGATATGACCCGCCTAAATTATGAATATCTGCAACCTCATTAACATCAAGTAAAACTGGATTTATTTTATTAGATATATCTATACCTCTATATCCATATCTAAAACCAATAATCTTTTTAACACCATATTGATAAATAAGTTGAAGAACAAGTGATCTTATGACATTATTAAGACCGGGACAAAGTCCTCCACAGGTTACAATACCAGCAGTTGTCTTTTCTGGATCAAAAAATATATTTTCCCGCGGTCCAGCCTTTTCAAGTATAATTAAGGATTTCTCATCATTATTTTTAATAGCCTGTTTTACCTGTTCATAATCTATATTATAAAATATTTTCTCGCAATCTTTTACAAAATTGATATTATTGATTGGCGAAAAATATATTGGTTTTCCAAGACTTTTTATTGAAAAATCAAAATCAAAATTTTCCATCTCTACCCCTATATATTTATACTTTTTTAAAATTCCTTAAAACCATAACCCAGAGCTTCATTTACATCATTTACTATAACAAAAGCCTTCGGGTCGCATTTAACAATGGTTTCTTTCAATCTTGTCAACTCTCTAAGGTTTATGACAACATATAAGATATCTATGTTTTTTTCCGAATATCCACCTTTACCTTTAAATATTGTACAACCTCTATCTAAATTTTTTAAAATGAACTGTCTTATAACATCCGGATGCGAAGTTATAATAAAAACACCTTTTGTCCCTGGCAAACCCTCAAGAACATAATCTGTAACCTTTGAAGAAATAAATAAACTTATAAAACCCCATAAAATTATATTTGCATTTTTAAATACTATGCCTATTGAAAATATTATTATGGAATCAATAATTAAAAAGCCAGTTCCTACAGAAATTCCAAGAAATTTTTTTAATAAAAGGGCAGGTATATCTGTACCACCAGTTGAACCATTAAACCTGAATACAATACCTATCCCAACTCCAAGCAAAGCTGCACCAGCTAAAGTACCAAGCAAAATCTGATCTGTAAAGGAATAGGCAGTACTATTAATCTGATATAAATATAAAGTTAAAAACTTGAAATTTAAGATATTTTTAAATGAAAATAAATCTGTAAAAAATGAAACAAAAATTATTGCTACAATAGTCTTAAATCCAAACATTCTACCTAAAAATAAAATACCTATTATAAACAAAGGTAGATTAAAGATTAACATAGAAATACCAGCAGAAATATTGAATTTATAATATAAAATCTGTGAAAGTCCACCAACACCACCCGGGGCGACTTTAAATGGAATTAAGAATAAAGAGTATGCAAAGCCACATATGCTACTTCCTAATGCTATCCCGATAATATCTTTAATGGTTTTTAAAATATCACTTCCTACATTATATAATTTCATCTTTTCCTCGATAATACTTTGATTATCTTTTCTATTTCAAATTACCAAAATAGATATACTGAATTTAAAAAAATAAAAGTATAAATTTAACAATAAATTTTTGATTGATTATTTAATTTTTTATTACAATATTAATTCAATATTAATTTAGAATTATTTTTTATTAAGTAAGCGAACAGTAAATAATATGCTTGATGTAAAAAATGTAAAAAAGGTTAATAAATGAAAAGTAAGAATTGGTAAAGGATAAGATAATATATACAAAGGATTAATTATAAAGTTAAAAAAATAATATATAGGAGTTTTTATGATATGGCAAAACTATGGTTATCCTCTTTATAAAATTGAGCAAAGAAAAGATTTTAGAGAAATGCTGGATAAAACCTGTGAAAAATATGGAGAAGATCTTTCATTTTTTGAAAAAAATAAAAAAGATCAATATGAAGGAATTACATTTAATAAATTTAGAGAAAATGTTGCCAATCTTGGTGAATACTTGCTTTCACTGCCAATTAATCAAAGAGATAAAATAGCCTTAATAGGTAAAAATTGTCGCTCATGGGCTACATCTTATCTTGCTATAACAACATCAAATTTTATAGTTGTACCAATAGATAAGGAATTGAAAGAAATCGAAATTGAGTCCATAGTATCAATATCAACACCTTCTCTTGTTATTTGCGAAAACAGCTTTATCGAAATTTTTGAAAGAATTTGCTCAAGACATAACTTTATTAAAGGGATTATCCCTTTTACTGAAATTGACAAAGATATAGTTACAAAAAGTATTTTACTGGATGATATTAACAGTGCCATAGAAAAAGGAAGACTTCTTAGAAATTCTGGTATAAAAAACTATGACCAAATAAAGATAAATCCAGAGGATTGTACTTCAATTTTATTTACATCAGGGACGACTGGAAAACCAAAAGGAGTTATGCTTTCTCAGTTTAATATCGTTCAAAACATCTGGGGTATGAGACAGCTGATCTGGATAGATCATACAAAATATTTTTTATCAGTTTTACCTCTTCATCATGCATATGAATGCACATGTGGATTTTTATGTCAGGTTCATGCTGGTTCTAAAATAGTTTATGCTCAGAGTTTGAAAAAATTAGCAGATAATATTCGTGAAGGGAAGATTACCAATATAAATGTTGTCCCTCTTTTACTTGAGGCCCTTTCAAAAAGATTAAAGGAAAAACTTTCGCATTCTGCTGGAACTAAAATCTATTATGCCGTTGGAAATGGTCTTGGTACTTTTTTTGATTTTATTAGCGGTAAAAAAATAGGCAGAAAAATTAGAAGACTTATCTTTACTCCTATTCATAAAGCTTTTGGTGGTAAACTTGATCTTTTCATTTCTGGAGGCGCAGCTGTTAAGCCAGAAGTTTCAAAGTTTTTACAAAGTCTTGGATTCAGAGTCCTGCAGGGGTATGGTATTTCCGAATGTTCACCATTTTTAGCCGCAAATAGAGATTACTATTTTAAAGATGATGCTGCTGGAATGCCTTTACCAGAACATGATTTTGAAATTTTAGATAAAGATGATGAAGGTATTGGTGAAATAGCAGTCAAAGGTGATAGTGTAATGCTGGGATATTATAATGATCCTGAGGGTACAAAAAATACTTTTTATAATGACTACTTTCGAACAGGTGATTATGGCTATATAGATAAAGATGGTTTTATATATATTAGAGGAAGAAAGAAAAATGTTATAGTTACAAAAAATGGAAAGAATATTTATCCAGAAGATATAGAGATTCTCTATGAAAATAGTAATATTATTTCTGAAATTGTTGTCGATGAAATGATTGAAGAGAAAACAAACAATGAGACAATTGTTGCCTATATTTATCCTAACTATGAAAATCTTGAGAAAATACTAAATAAAAGCAAAGATGATATCTTACTTAAAGAGATTGTTCCTCTTTTCAGAGAGGAAATAAAACAAAATAACCAAAAAATTTCTGCTTTCAAAAGAATACATTATTTTTCAATATATGAAACAGAGTTTGAAAAAACAACAACTAAAAAGATTAAAAGGCAATCGATAAATAAAAATAAAGAAAAGATTGCTGTGTATTCTTAAATTTAAATTTTAATTTTAATCTTTCCAGAAGAAAAATGGTTTTGTGCTGGAGTAAATAGCATCTTTATGATTACCATTATATGCCCATAGTTGATTGCCGAAGTCATAATGCCACCACTCATTTACAAAATTTGTAAAGCCCTGTTCTATCATTATGTTATAAAGAAGTCTTCTATTTTCTATTATTTTAATCTCTTTTTCTGTTAACTTTTCACCCTTACATAATTTTTTTTCAAAGTAATCTGTTATTACAATATCACCCATATCATCAAAATAAGAGCCCATATCAAGTAAGTTCCCATCATTATCAGCAATAGATAAATCTATTGAACCACCTGTATTATGAGCAGAAGGTTTTGCAGGATCTTTTGAAGGCAAAGATACAAAATTTAAGGTTAGTGCAACAAGTTGTTCTTCATTCATCGTAGGATTTTGTTTTGCAAGTTTGTTTTTATAGCTATCAAATAATGATTTTTGTACCTCAAATGGTCTATAAGCATCATAGATAACAAATTTATAACCTTTAGGCAAATTTTTAGAAGCATTGATTAATCTTTTGTATACACCTTCTCTTATATATAAAACAGGCATAGCATGTGAAATTTGCTGGATAAAATATTCTGGATGACATATTAGCCTTTCTGGGTAAAGATTTAATGGAACCAGAGGCTCATTGTTCTCATTTATAGGTATGGATCGAATCAGGTCCCATTTTAGTTCTTTTCCTTCAGGTATTGGCTTATTTATATATTTTTTCATCATTATTTTAACTCCTTCATAATATTTCAAAATTTTATATTATAGCATTATATTATAGACAATATACCCTCAAACTTTATTTTTCAAATAAAAATGGGCAGCTTTTATCTGCCCATTAAAAATTATTTTTATTTACATCCCTAACAAACTTTTCAATAGATAGCCTATAAAAGTACCAAGATAATTACCGATAATATAACCCCAGATACCAACAAGTATGGCTGGAACAATAAGTTTTTGCCATCCTTTTGCAATAGCCATGCCGGCAGCAGTAGATGGACCTCCAAGGCTTGCATTGGATGCAACAACACACTCTTCAACACTAAATTTGAAAATTTTACCAATTCCAAGAGTGAATAAAATATTAATAAGAGCCATAACAAAACAGAATATTAATAAAATAGGAGCCTTTGTAATAACAGTTCCAATGCTTGCAGGAATACCTATAACCACAAAGAACATGTATATGAAAAACATTCCAATTTCATTTGCTCCAGGTATTTTTGGTAATGAATCGGGAAATAATGTTGCAATAGTAAGAGTTATAATAGGGATAATAAGATATATCTGTCCAAATACTAATCTTAAAATTAGTTTAAAACCTGTAGAACTTGAAGGTATAACACTTTTTACCCAGCCAGTAAATTTTACAGCTACAAAAACTATTGCAATGGCTGCAGCAAGTGATGAGGCAATATCCAGAAGGGCAATCTCTTTTCTTTTCCAGAATTGAGCAGCTTTAGTTTTCTCATCTTCTTTTTTTACATCACTTTTAAAACTTTCCAGTTCATCTTCATATGGGTGAGTAAAATTCTTTTTGAAAAAAGCCCATGATGGAATAGTAAGTAAAATCAAAAATGCTAAAGCCATATTAAGATTATCTGCAACAGTTAAAGAACCAACTATACTTTCACTTACCTCAAAAATCTTAGAAAGTGCAACAAAGTTAACTCCACCTCCAATATATGAACCAGTCATCATACCAGCAGCCTTGTAAAGCTCTGGTACAAGTGTTTGAAATAATAAAGTTGCAACAATTGCTCCAAGTAATGTTCCAATGGCAGAAATATTAAAAATACCAAAAAGTCTACCTGATTCCTTTATTATCTTTCTCATATCTGCTTGAAATAAAAGAAGTGTTACAGCAATAGGAAGAATATAATCCCATACAGCATCCCAGACTGGAGCATCAACAGGAACAATTTTTAAATTTGTCGCAAGAAGACCAAAAATAAGTGCTATAATTGCTCCACTAACCTTTGATGCCCATTTATACTTTTGCTCAAGAAAAATACTGAGAAAAGAAGCCACAACTAAAAATGTCCATAAGCTCCAGGTATCATTAGCGGAAATAAGTGTGCTCATCATTACCCCCTTATTACATTACTAACAATACTATAAAAAGTTATTTATACATGTCAATAATTTTAAAAATATAGATTAAATTTGGGTAATTAAAAATATTAAGAAATAAAAAAATTACTTTATCACAACATTAATATCATCAAATAGAATTGCCGGAAAGCTACCCATTATAGAAAAATGGACCTTGTCTTCTATTGCAATTATTTTATATAAACAATCATAAATATTTGCAGCAACCATCGAATCTTTAATATGTCCTATAATTTGCCCATTTTCTACATAAATACCTGGTGAAAGACCAATAGAAAAATCTCCGTTTTGTATATTTCCAG
>JBKBTB010000019.1:0-14759 GCA_046291015.1 Exilispira sp.
CAGTTCTTGCGACCTGTGAAGAAAGATATATTATTTTTATTGGACCTGCAACTGATTGGCCTACATTTACTTTTCCAGAAAATAAAAGTGGTATGCTTTTAATTGTAATAGTAATGGTTTCATAACTTTTTGGGAATGCTAAAATTAAAGATTTAAAAAAAGGAAGTCCATCAATCTTTCTTGTCTGTGTATAAAATGAAAAACCTAATTTAAATTTTTTATCAACAAAAACTTTTTTAGAAATTATCTGTTTATCATCTCTCTGGAATATAAATTCTATATTTTCATAAAGATGTTTTTCTAAAAAGATTTCAATATCAACAGTTGAAATTATATCGACTCTTTCTCCCTTTTCGGAAACAAGGGATAGCAAAATATCATTTTTTTGAAGATTTAAGTCATAAAAGATAGAATCGGGATATACATAGTCTATTTTCGGCGGTTGATATTGATATATCCCTATAATAGATCTGCCTGTTGATCTTTCAACATATGGAACTATATTAAAAGTAATTATTTGATTATCTCTTAATACTTTTATATACAATTCTTTTCCCATTGCCTGACCTATAATCTTTTGAATGTCAGAAAAAGATTCTATTTTTTTATCATTTATCTCAGTTATAATATCAAATGAACGAAGACCTGCTTGATAAGCAGGATGGGATTGCAAATCTTCTGTAATATAGATAATTGGTGGGGCAAATGATTCTATTGCTGGTAATGTTCCGGCTATTGCAATAAGAAGTACTCCAAAAATAAGGCTAAATAAAACTCCTCCAGCTACTGCAAATAATCTTGGCAGTGGTTTTTTAGAATAAAAATCACCTTCAGATGGTACATAATCATCTGTAATCTGTTCTCCTGCCATCTGACAGAATCCACCAAAAGGAAATGCTCCGATTTGGTAGACCGTTTCACCAATTTGTTTTTCCCATAATGGTTTACCCCAACCAATTGAAAATCTTACAACTTTTATTTTAGCGAGCTTAGCAAAGATAAAATGCCCAAATTCATGCACAAGTATCAATGTGAGAAAGCCAATTATCGCAATTATATAATAAATTATTACCATTGTTCCTCCAGAATTTTTTTTTCTTTTAAAAAATTGATAGTATTTTTGAATATATGATTTGTAAAATATAATAAATTGTTATAATCTTCTTTTTCCCTGAAAGAAAATCTTTTCAAATTATTATTTTTATCAATAATTAAATTAAAAGATTTTTCATAATTAATAAACAAAGTCTTATATGAATCTATTAAGAGTTTTCTCAATTTTTGAAAATTAATCTTTTTTGAAAAAAATAGGTCCTGTAAATATGAATTTAAAAATAATAATATTGTTCCTTCAATAAATTCATTCTTATAATTATTTACAAATAAAGTTAATAAAGGATATGTTTTTTCTATATCTCTACTTAAATCAAATTTAATTGATTTATTAATAATTTCATTGGTTTTATATAGTGGATTTAGCCCTATTTTTTCAAGAAATTTAGCAATTGGTAGAAGCATATCAGGATAAGATGCTGCAATATAATAAGAATTATTTATGTCCTGTATAATTGCATGAATTTGAGATTTAGTATCAATTAAAACTTCAATTTTCCCCTTTGGAATGCTAAAAAGTGCTTGAACTTCAATGAATTCAAATGTTTTATTAATGCCAGATGATGAATCAATTGTAATTCTTGCTCCCATATTCCAGTTTGGATGATTTAATATTTCATCAAAGTCAAGTAAATTTATTTCTTCATCATCTTTGCCATAAACTTTTCCTCCAGAACCAGTAATGTAGATTTTTTCTATTTTTTCTATTGGACATGATGGCAAAAGTTGATATATAGCATTATGTTCACTATCGAGAGGGAAGATCAGCGATGAATCAAAATCATCAAATAACTCATAAGATACTATTATGGATTCTTTGTTAGCACATCCGCAGTATATATTAAAATGCTGAGATAAAAATGTTGGAATCATACCATTTATACCTATGATTCCATTTATAATAAAATGTTTAGCCTTATTGATTTTATAGTAAATCTGGTATAATTCTTCAAATGAGGTGATGATTTTAGTTATTTTTCTTAAATTTAATGGTAAAGAATTTAACAAATCTTCCTTATAGGCTTGAGGTATAAAAAGATATTTTGCCCGATATTTTTCTTGAAGTTTAACAAGCTTTTTAATTTGACTATAACCGGACATTAAAAATATTTCTGGCTTTTTATCATGATCCATTTTATCAATTAAGCTCAGGACAAAAGAACCAATGAAGCCAGTCGCTCCAAAAATTGAAAGATTTATATTATCCATTTCAGAAATTATTTTACATTATTCTTTAATAAAAACAATAAAAAGGAAAAATAAAAAGGGAAAGCAAATAATATTGAATCTATAGAATCTAAAATCCCGCCAAAACCTTTCAAGTAAATTGAAGAATCTTTAACCTGACAGAATCTTTTAAATGCAGATTCGAAAAGATCTCCTATAATTGAAAAAATATTTGTAAAAAGAATTAATAGAAAAGTATAAATTTTATTTGAAAATGGGAAATTAAAAAATTCTGGAAAAATTATTGTAAGAAAAAATGGTATTAATGTTCCAAAAAAAATTGCACCGAAAAATCCCTTCACTGATTTATTTGGCGAAACTTCAAGATTTAAAGGATTTCTCGGTAGCCAGTATAGACCTATAAGATAACCGAAAATGTTTGAACTCCAGACAATTAAAAGAAAGAATAATAGAAGATTCGAAGCATTGGGAAAATTACCATAAAATAGACAAATGGATGAAAGAGAAATTGTTATATATATTAACCCAATTAGGTGAAAAAATAATGTAAGAGAGTTCATTGAAATATCTTTTTTAAAAATATAAAAAGAGCTGGTTAAAAGGAAAATTGTTGTCAAAAAAAAGATAAAAGCTTCAAATCTCAAAATTAAGTTAGAATAAAGACCAAAAAGCAATAATATAATAAAGGACTGAATTAAAAATAGTAATAAATTAATAGAAATTTTTTTATTTTTAAGACAATAGTTAAATTCAATTGAACTAAGAATAATTAAGATTAAGATAAAGAAGAGGACCAATAAATTATATTTAACAGGGAAAAAAATTATAAACAAGACGATTGGCACGGCAAAAATAATGAACAAAATTCTTCTTAATAGTTCTTCTTTCATCAGATAACCTACTAAAAATATTTAGTAAAGACTTTTTGAATAAATAAAGTTGAAACTATAAATAAATTATAAGTAAATAATAAAAATATTATTAATTTTGCTGCTTAATACTTCCAAATCTTCTATCTCTTTTATTATAAGATTCTATAGCCTTGATAAAGTGAGATTTAGAATATTCGGGCCAGAGCTGTTTTTCAAAGTATAATTCAGTATAAGCGATCTGATAGAGAAGAAAATTGGATATTCTCATCTCACCAGAGGTTCTGATCAGCAAATCTGGGTCTGGTATATTATAAGTATATAGAAATTTATTAAATGAAATATTTTTATTTAAATAATCTTTTAAATTTGCATAATTTGAATGTTTCCCTTTCTCATACTCTTTAATATATTCCATCGCATATTGTTCTGCAAATCTAACTGCGGCATTATTTATTTCATCTATTGATGAATAATTGAAAAAAAATAATAGATTGAATGAATCATTATCTTTTGTTATTTTTTCAAGCTCAGTTAAAATAGAATTTGTTTTTAATGGTAAAGAGGATTTATCTCCAATATGAATAAATCTAATATTGTTTGACAACAGTTTTTTAATCTGCTCTTGATAGTATCTTTCAATAAGAGAGAAGATAAATTCGATTTCGTTTCTTGGCCTTTTCCAGTTTTCTTTAGAAAATGCAAAAAATGACCCATATTTAATGTTATATTCTTTGCACCAATTACAAACCTGTTCAATTTTGTACATACCGGCTTCATGGCCAAAAACTCTTGGTTTCCCATGTTTTTTAGCCCATCTGCCATTTCCATCCATAATAAATGCAATATGCTGTATGTTCATTTTAATATTTTAAATTGTCATTATATCTTTTTCTTTTTCTTTAAACATTTCATCAATTTTTTTTATTGCCTTATCTGTAAATTCTTGAATCTTCTTTTCACCTTCATCATATTCATCTTCACTGATATCACTATCTTTTTCCATTTTTTTAAGTTTTTCAATAAAATCTCTTCTAATATTTCTAATGGCTATCTTTGCTTCTTCAGATTTTTGTTTTATAAGTTTAACAAGATCTTTTCTTGTTTCTTCTGTCAATTGTGGAAGTATCAATTTAATTACCCTTCCATCATTTTGAGGATTTAGATTTAAGTTTTCCTTTAATATTTCTTTTTCTATAGCAGAAAGTGTCTTTGGTTCCCATGGAGATATAACAATGGTTCTTGCATCTGGAGTTGAAATAGAGGCAATATTTTTAAGTATAACAAATTTCTGATCAATAGATATTTTGATATTTTCAACCATTGCAGGTGATGCTTTTGCCCCTCTAACCTTTTTAAATTCATCTTCAAGAACAATAATGGGCTTAACCATAGCTTTTTTAACTTCCTGATAAATATTATCTAATGCCAGGGACATATATCCTCCGTATATATTAAACTTCCGACCCTTTTTTTATCAATTAACAAAGAAAAAAGCGAATTTTCATCAAAAAGATTAAGTACAAACACAGGTATTTTAGTCTGTTTACATATATCAATGGCTGTCAAATCCATTATTTGATAATTTTCAGCTAAAAATTGATCATATGTGAGAAAGTCTATTTTTTGGGCATCTGGATATTTTACCGGATCCTTTGTATATATACCATCAACTTTGGTAGCTTTAATTAAAATATCGCTATTTGTTTCAGAAGCTCTTAACGCAGCTGCAGTATCTGTTGTAAAATATGGATTACCAGTTCCACCTGTAAAAATAATAATTTTGTTCTTACTAACTGCCTCCTGATATTCTTGATATGAAAAATATGGAACAAGTCTAGGTATTTCGATTGCAGAGAATATCATAGCTGGTAAATTTAATGAAGAAAAAACTTCTTCTATCGCGATACCATTCATTGTAGTGGCTAGCATTCCGATATAATGTGACTTATAATCCTTAAAACCATTTTTTATAAGATCTTTACCTCTGAAAAGATTACCACCACCAATTACTATACCAATCTGAATTTTATTATCATATATCCTTTTTATAATTGATGCAAGCCACTTTATCTTATAGTAATCTATAGGATTATTTTCAGAGGAAATTGCTTCGCCGGTAATTTTAATAAGAACCCTCATCAATTAGATCCAATATTTGTAAATTTAAAAACTTTAGCTTTGATTTTAATACCAAATTTCTTTTCAGCATTTGCCAATATTTCACCAACTTTTTTAGATTCATCTCTAACATATGGACATTCTAAGAATACTCTGTCAGAAAATGCTTTTTTAGCCTTGCCAGAAATAATACCCTGAATTACATTTTGTGGTTTATTTGAAAATGCTGGGTCAGCTAAGACCTGTTTTTCAACTATTTTCATCTCTTCTTCTAACTTTTCTTGTGGAATATCATTCATAGAATAATATTCCGGTTTATAAAATTGAACTGAAACAACAACAGAAAATAAGATATCTTTGAATTCATCATTTTCCACAATAGGTTTGTCAAGTTCATATTGAACAATTGCACCATTTTTGCCCATCTGAACATATGGGAATACAGGGCTTTTTTCATCACCTTCAATAAATATAATATCAGATATCTTGATATTCTCATTAAACTTCAATACTGCGGATGTTCTTAATTGCTCGATTTCTTCATCAATTGAATCGATACTTTTAATTTTCTTTTCAAAAATCTTTTTTGCAATATCTTTTGCAAAATTTCTAAAATCTTCTGAATTTGCTACAAAATCAGTTTCACATTCGATTTTAACAAGCAACCCACTGTATTTATCCTGATAAATAGCAACTCTTCCTTCCGAAACGGCTCTATCGGCTTTTTTAACGGCTTTTGCAAGTCCTCTTTCTCTAAGAACTTCTATGGCTTTATTAAAATCACCATTTGCTTCTTCTAAAGCAATTCTGCAATCACCTATTCCAGCACCAGTCATTTCTCGTAATTTTTTAATATCATCCTTATTAATAGTCATAAAAACTCCTAAATAAATTATATATAAAATAAACATCTAAAATAAGCATCTAAAAAATTTAGATACAAATTTAGATAAAAATACAGTATAAAAGATTAAAAATATTAGTAACAAAAAAATTTATAAATTTAGAAAAAAACATAGTAAAACTCATAAACAAGAAGATCAATTAAAACTTTATAATTTATCAATTAATAATCTTTTAATAAAAACTAATTATTAAATAAAAAATAATAGATAACAAATTAACTAAAAACCTAAATATAACTAAGTAATAAAAATATCAAAATAAAATATATTAAAATAAAAAGATCGAATTAAAAATCTAATTAATATGATAAAATAAAATAAAAATTCGGGTAAATCATAAAAACATATCATCATCATCATTTGTATTTACATTAGTATCGGTATCAAAGCTAGATGAAGATTGAGATACAGAGGAATTTAAATTTTTTGAATCTTCAATAGTAGAAGACTTTTCTATTATAGGCGAACTCTGATCTTTTCTAAGATTTCTCCCTTCAGCTATAGCTTTTTCAACCATCTCGCAGAAAACACTGACTGCTCTTATAGCATCATCATTTCCAGGTATTGGATAATCAATTAATTCTGGATCTGAATTTGTGTCAACAATGGCTACTATAGGTATATTCATCCTTTTTGCTTCCAGAATGGCATTTTGTTCATATACTGTATCTACAACAAAAAGAATGCCGGGCAATTTATGTTGAATCTTAACAAGACCACCGACATTTTTTCTGAGTTTTTCTAAAACCTTTCTTTTTTTTGATATTTCAGCCTTAGAAAAACCAGGGAAGTTGTTCTTTTCAAGTTCTTCAAGTTCAAGAAGTTTTTGAATAGATTTTCTAACAATTTCATGATTTGTTAAAGTACCTCCCAACCATCTATTGGCAACATATGGGGAGTCACTTTTTGTAGCATATTCAATAATTGACTCTCGTGCTTGTTTTTTTGTTCCAACAAAAAGAACATCATACCCTCTGAATACGACATCTTTTATTTTTTCGTAAGCAGTATCGGCAAGAACAGATGTCTTCTGTAAATCAATTATATGAATACCATTTCTTTTGGCATAAATAAAAGGAGCCATCTTTGGATTCCATCTTTTAGTCTCATGGCCAAAATGTGCCCCAGCTTCAAGTAATGTTTTAATAGGTAGTACTGACAATCGAAACCTCCTCTTTTGAATAACAAATAAATCTATTATAGTATTTTAAAAATTTTTCAACTGGAAATCCAGCAACATTTGTAATTGAACCTTTTATTCTTTTTACAAGTAAAGAACCCGCACCTTGTATTTTGTATGCTCCAGCAGCATCAAAAGGTTCAAATGTGTTTATATAATTTTTTAGAATATTATCAGATAAAAAATTAAAATAAATATCTGTTTTATCATAAAAATAATATAACTTATTTTTAAAAAAAAGTGAAACACCAGAAAAAACAGAATGTTTTTTGCCATTTAGGCTTTTTAATATGTGAAAGGCTTCTTCGGGCGAAGATGGTTTTAAATAAATTTTCTTATTCTTATAAACAACAGTGTCTGCTGTGACAATAAGAACATCTTTTCCTTTTGATACTTGAAAATTATCTTTATAATCTTTACTTTCTAAAATTGAAAATAATTTATTTTTTGAATTTTCATATACAGTTTTTTTAACCGAACCAAATGTCTTTTCATCACAGGATGGTTCAATGACAAAAAAGTCTTTAAAAAGCAATGAAAAAAAGATTTTTCTTCGTTCTGATGAAGATCCAAGTATTATATTCATTATGTAAACCTGATATTAATGTCTTTTACTTGTCGAGCGTATTTCATTTATAATAGGTATAGCTTCATTTGATATTAAAAATTCATAAGTCGCAGGAGGTACAATTTTTTTTATTTCTTCAAAATTATTTTCTCGAATTAGCTGTCTGACAGTAGAAGCAGATATTGCCTTACCCTGGAATTCTTTTCTTTCAATTATAATAAATTCAATATTATATGTTGGCAAAATTTCTTTCATTATTTCATTATATCTTGAAGTAACTGCACAATATGGTTCATTTCCAACAAATCTTTTTTTTATTTCTAATATCGGGGCAATTTTGCCACCGAAAATAGCTACATCAAGTTCTGCATGGACCTGTTCTTTTGGTAAATCTTTTAAAAAATAATCTGGAAATGTTGCTGCCGAAATTATATACTGAGATGAAGGTAATATGGTAACATTGTTAAGATGAGCAGTCGCTTTTTTAACAATCTCGAATCTATACTTAAAAGGGAAATAAGATAAATCTTCCTCCAGTATAAATACAAAAAGATGTTCACAAATGCTTGAAGCCTTTTCTATAAGATAAAGATGCCCATTTGTCATCGGATTGCAGTTCATTATAATGCAGGAAGAAGATGAATAATTTAAATTATTTCTAATTTCTTTAAGATCATTTAAAAAATCATTAAAATCTGGATTCCCCCTTTCAAGTAATGCCACATTTGTTGTTTTTTCTATTAAATTGAAATTAAAAGAGGCAAAAATACCAATATTTTTTGGATTAGTATATACTAAAAAATTTGAATATCTTTTAAGTTTAATCTCTTCGATCGCCCATGTTAGTAACTTACCGGTAACATTTTCTCCTTGAAAATCCGGGTCAATTGCCAGACCTTTAATAATATTTCTGTAAAAGCCAACAATTCCAATAACCCTGCCAGTGTCTGAAATTAGCACCATTGCTTTATCCAGCGGGAGCTTAACATCAAGTTTGAAGTTATTCCATATTTTTGCTAAGTATTCTGGAATTTCATTTTTGCCTTCAATATTATAAATATTTTCACTTGCAAAAAGCATAAAAGACCTTTTAATTTAAAATATCTTTTAATAACCTTGATATTTCAGATCTATCGAAATATTCAATGGGTCTTAAGGCTATAAAATCTCTTGCTGATTCACTTAAGACCGCAATAGAAAATAAATAACCTTTAACTGCCTGTTTTTCTTTCATCTTCAAATGAAACTCCTTAACAACAATTTCTCCAATCTTGTCGGTACTTCTAATGAATCTAAATAATAGAAGAATAACTTTGGAACCTTTAGATTTTGAAACTAAAAAATCAAGTGTTTTATCATCAATAGATTCGGTTTCCAGAAGATTATATTGTCCAAGTATATTAGCAATCATTTTTTTACATAGGTCTGTTGCATCTTTTTGATTGGAAAGACTAAACTGTCTGATCCTTTCATCTGAAGTTAGTGAAGAAAAAGTATTTATTTTCTCTGACACATCCTTATATTTTGGATCAATGTTATAAATTTTATCCCAGAAAACAACAGCTTCATTTATTTTATTTGCATTAACATTTATCTGTGCAATTTGGTATAATGAAGCTAAATAAATATCTTTTGGACAATTTCTCGTTTGTGAAGCTTTAATATAAAAAGCATAAGCCTGATTTAAATCCTGTCTTGAAAAATAATATTCAGCCAGGGTAAATAAAATTTCTGCCCTTAATTGAGGATACTGGACAGCAATTTTTAAGAATTTTATTGATTCATCCTTGGAACCAAGTTTATAGAGAGTAAGTCCATAATATGCAATTGCCTCAAGATCATTGGGGAATTTTTCAATATAGGTAGAGAGTATTTTTTGTGTTTCTGTAAATTTAGTCAAAATATAAGAATTAATAGCAAAAACTTTAACAAATTCTTTATCAAATTTAGCATTATCTTTCATAGAATAGCATTTTTTGAAAAATATATCTGCCTTTTCATATTGCCCAAGATAATGATAGACTAAAGATAAAAGCTTGAGTACTTCTATATCGTTGGGATTTAAACCATTGGCAGTTAGAAGATATTTTAAAGCCTGGTTATACTTTTTTAAATTTTTTGAGCAAAGACCAGCAAGAAATAGAATTTCATCCTGTTTCCAGTTCTGTAAAGCAGAAGGTAAGGACAATGCTTTTTCAAGATATTGAAGAGCCTGATTATAATGTTTATTTTTAATGTATAAAAGAGATAAATTTTTTATGGCTTCCCAATTTTCTGGTTCTTCTTTTAATACCTCAGTAAGCCTGTTTTCAGCAATTTTATCTTCACCTTTTAATAACTCAGATTCTGCTTTTGATAGAAGAACTCTTTTTTTCAAGAATTTTAAAAGAACAAATATTATAGAGAAAATTATTAAAATAATTACTATTGTAATAACTACTACAAGGGACACTTTTCCCCCTTCTATGTAAAACTGTTGGCTAAATTAAATATAATTCTTAATAAAAGTATTTCAACAAGTTAAATTTATAAAATTAATTATTAATTAATTTATTGAATAATCTCATAAATAAAATATAATAAATATGAAATTATGGCAAAGAAAAATTTTTTAGTTATTATCTTAATACTATCTATTCCTTTATTGCTTATCATTTTAAGTATATTAGACAATAGTTTTTTTAAGCCGGATGATTTTTTAGCAAATAAAGAAATTCCCTCAAAATTATTCTCAATTGATCATTATGAATTAATACTTGTTGAACAAATAGAAAATAATAAAAGTAAAGATATTTTTGAGTATCCACTGGATGATTATAACATATTTCCTTACACAATACTCTGGAAAGATACCTTATCTAAAATTGCATATAAGTTTAATTTATCAAAAGATGAAATTGCAATACTCATATATCTAAATAAGATTAAAAACAAAGATCTGATAATAGCAGGGAATGTCTTACTCATAGCCAAAAGAAAAACTAAAGATTCTAAATAAATTGATTTATTCCTATTTCAAATAATTTTTGAGAAGATGATTTGTCATAATATCTACTATAAATATCAATAGAAAGCAAAAATTCGAGAAGAAGATAAATCTTTTCTTTACCAAAATTTTCAATTTTTTTCAAATCGTATTGTAATTTATATGGATTATACTGGATATTTAATTTGTTTAAAAAACTTATAATTATACTCTTATTTGAATTATAGCTAAAATTGTTATCATCAATTACTGATGAAATTATTGCTAAAAGTTTTATCTCTTTTAAAAAAGGCTGAAAAAAAACATTAAAATCATTTTCACTTTCAACAAGCTGCATATATTGATAAAAAAATGTAAATTTGTCTTTTTGAAAAAATGAATTTATTATTGAAAAAAAAGAATAATTCGATGAAAAAGATAAAAATTGGATTGCAATTTCTTTTGAAATTATATTTTTTTTTATTTTTTTAAGATATACAAGAATATCCTGTAAAGTTTTTTCAAGAAAAGAGGATATTCCATTAAAATAACTTTTGAAAAGAGCTTCAACTTCTTTGTTTTCAAATTTAATACCATTATTTTGACAGAATTTATTAATAAAATTTGACACATCTATATCTTTTGGAAATTCAATTATGCTGAAATCCTTATCTTCTCTAATATTTTTTTCATCTGTAAATAAAATTATTATTATATTATCATCTGGTAATATTTTCTTAAGATTTTGAATATTTTGAGTATATTTATATATTACTAAAATTGTTGAATAGGTAAAAAGATCAATATTGGCAATAAATTCATTTATCTTTTTAATATTTGTATCTTCATATATTCTGTTGATTTTATAATCTTTTTTTGATCTGTCTTTAATATGTTCTATAAGATCATTTATGATATTATTCTGTAATTCATAGGGGAAATTATTTAGTATTATTATGTTTTTTAAATTGCCTAATTTTTGTTTAATCTCATCAAATATCATCAAAATCTATTCCATATTTTTTTAATTTTTTATATAAATTTGTTCTTTCAATGTTTAATGATTGAGCAGTCTTTGTAATATTATAATTAAATTTTTTCAGCCTGTTTAATATAATTTCTTTCTCAAATTGTTCTCTTAAAGCCCTTAAATCCTCTGCATTTTCAAAATCTACTGTCCTTTTGAATCCCTTTTCTATAATATTCTCAACAAAATCTTTGCTTATCTTTCCATCTGAAGTTAAAATATTAATTCTATCTATAATGTTTTTCAATTGTCGAATATTACCAGGCCAGTTATAATTCATTAAGAATTCAATTGCATCTGGATCAAAATTTATAATTCTGAGTTCTCCTTTTTCTTTTAATTTTGAAATAAAGTATTGAATTAAAAGCGGTATGTCATCTTTTCTTTCTCTTAGTGGAGGAAGCAAAATTGGTATTACATTAAGTCTGTAATATAAGTCCTCACGGAAGTTCCCATTTTTTATCTCTTCTTCAAGATCTTTATTGGTCGCTGCTATAATTCTTACATCGGTAGAAATGATTTCCACTCCTCCAATTCTTGTAAATTTCCCATCTTGAATTACTCTTAATAGTTTTGCCTGTAATTCAATTGGCATATCTCCTATTTCGTCTAAAAACAAGGTCCCGTTATTTGCTATTTCAAAAAGTCCTTTTTTCTGATTAAAAGCATTTGTAAAAGCACCCTTTTCATAACCAAATAGCTCTGATTCAATCAAATTTGAAGGTATAGCAGCGCAATTTATTTCAACAAAATTGAAATTAACCCTGCTGGAATTTAAATGAATAAGTCTTGCTACAAGTTCTTTGCCTGTACCATTTTCTCCATAAATTATTACTTTTGAATCAGATTTACCGACTATTTTAACAAGTTCTTTTATCTTTTTAATTTGAGCTGTTTCTCCTATGAATTGATCAGCCATAAAATTTTTATATTTTAATTCAATATTTTCATTTTTTAATGATGAAATATACTTTATTTTTTTTACAGCTTGCAATATATAATCAGTTTTCAATGGTTTTGTTAAAAAATCAAAAGCTCCTAATTTAGTTGCCTTAACAGCAAGATCAATTGTCCCATGACCGCTTATTATAATGACTTCAATATCTGGATGAATCTTTTTTAAGTTTTCTAAAATATTGATTCCATTTTCATTTTCTAAAATTATATCAAGAAATACACATATAACTTTATATATTTTCAATGCAGCAAAAAGTTCATCACTATTTGAAACAGTAATTACATTAAAACCTTCATCTTCTAATACTTCTTTCATTAAAGATCTGATATCATACTCATCATCACATATAATTACATATGAATTTTCCATTTATCCCCTTTAGTATAAAGGTTTACTTATAGGAAGTTGTATTAAAAATGTTGCGCCATGATAATTTTTGCTATCATAATAACCATTACCAATAAATTCAATTTTTCCATTTAAATTTTCAATAATGGATTTAACTATTGTTAATCCAAAACCACTACCCTTCTCTTTAGTGGTAAAATATGGCTCAAAAATCTTATCCTTGTCTTTATCTGAAATGCCAGAACCATTATCTGTATATATAATATTAAAAAATTGATCATCTGATATATAGACTTTTATAAATATTTTGCATCTATTATTATCATCAATTTTGCATGCTTCAAAAGAGTTTATTATTAAATTATTAAACATAGATTCGATTTCATCTTTCTGCGCATAAATAGAAATTGGCTTTTCTGGAATTTCAAGTTTGATTTCTATTGTATCGGAATTCCAGAAAGTAATTATTGTTAATAGTTGTTCATTTAGTAAAATATGAACTTTTTCTTTATTTGTTTCACCTGAAATAGTATAAAATTTGCTAATAGAATTTCTAATAATCTCAATATTATCCTGAATTAGTTTTATTTTGGAAAATAAATAACTGCGAAAATTGTCATCATGAGGGTATTTTTTCATTATTAGTTCACAGGATAAGATTATAGGTGTGAGAGGATTCTTTATTTCATGTGCAAATTTTGATGTTATTTTAGCAAGTGTTTCGAATCTTTCCTGATACTTTAATAGTACGGTTCTTTGTTCTAATTGCTTTTGCATTCTATTAAATTGAATAATTAAAAAGGAAAATTCATCAAATCTTTTCCTGGGTACCTGTATCGGTGAAAATATATTTAAAGAAACTTTCTTAAATTGGGTCACAATGGATTCAAGCGGTTTTATTGTATTTGATATATATCTGAAAAGGAAATAAATCTGAAAGAATAGAATTGGTAAAATAATTAAAAATAAAGATAAAAAAATTATAATTAAAGAATTCTTTTTCTGACTATAAATTTTTTTATATTCAGTTATTAATTCAAACAAAATATTTTTTGAATTAACTAATTCTTCTGAAATGGTATATATTATTGACAAATTATTATTATTATATGCAAGATAAGGTTTTTGATTTTTTTCTATTAGAATTACTCTATCAATAATTTTTTCATTAATCTCTTCTAAAATAATTTTGTCAACTTTTGATACAAATATTTTATTATTAAATTTTAAGTATAAGGTTGAAGGATCAGTTATTAACTTTTGAATGAGATCTGGAGACTCCGAAATGATTTTTTGTAGATTGTCAATATATATATTTATTTTATCAATATTTGTTAAATAATTTTCTTCTATCAAATAATTATAATAATCATACATTTTTATAATTGATGGGGCAAAATCAATTAATAAAAATATTGAGATTATCATTACAAAAACGATCAATATATTTAATATAAAGTAAATCGTGATTTTAAATTTTAATATTTCACCAAAAATTTTCTTCTTATATTTTATAA
>JBKBTB010000240.1:0-2880 GCA_046291015.1 Exilispira sp.
TTATAAAATTCTTCATATTCCTCCTTTTTAATTTCTGATTTGTCTCTGGCCCAAATAGGTTTCATAGAATTAAGAATCTTAATTTCTCTTTTCTCTTCAGGTTTTTTACCTTCCGAAGTTTCTTTAGAATCATAAACTGTCATTTCCATTTTAATAGGATATCTGATAAAATCTGAATATTTTTTTACAAGTTCTTCTATTTTCCATTCTTCTAGAAAAGAGCTATAATTCTCACCTTCTTCAGAAGATTTATCATCATCTCTTAAGTAAAGAATAATGGTGGTACCTCTTAGAGGTTTATCAAATTTTTCAATTGTATATGTTCCATCACCTGTTGATTCCCACCTTACACCACTTAAATCATATGGACTTTTGGTCAGTATAATTACTTTTTTGGCGACCATAAAAGATGAATAAAAACCTACGCCAAATTGACCAATAAGTTCCATCTTTTGATTTAAATTCAGGCTACTGTTCTCAATATTTTTGGGGTTTAAATTTAAACTTTCAAAAAAGGTTTTTGTACCAGAATGAGCTATAGTTCCGATATGCTGAATAACTTCATCATAAGTCATTCCAATTCCATTATCTGAAATTGAAATTGTTCTGTTTTCCTTATCTATTTTGATTTCAATAAAAAACTCTTCATCTGGATTTACTATCTTTGAATCTGTTAGTGAAGCAAATTTTAATTTATCAAGAGCATCAGAAGCATTTGAAAGTAATTCTCTTAGAAATATCTCTTTATGAGTATAAATAGAATTAATTACAAGATCAAGTAATTGCCTGGTATAAGCTTGAAACTCTTTTACTTCTCTGTTAGACATATAATTCTCCTATAAAAATTTAAATAATATGAAAAAGTTAAATTATTGAAAAATCAATAAAAAAATAATATAAAAATATAAATTCTAAAATTAAAAAATAATTTATAAATTAAAATAAAAAAGTTAAAATTATATAAATATCATTAAATATCATATAATAATGAAAGATCGCTATAAATTTCATAAAAGATGACTTTATGATACATAAATTATAAATAAAAAAGCTTTTTCAATAATATCATAAATATTTATATCTATTTTTATATAATATAACAAAAATCTGTTTTATAGACAATATTCTAAAATATTCTATAAATAATTGAAATTAATTAAATAATGTATTAAATTATGAATTATAGATTTTCTCTTATAAGAGAGTTTAATTATTATTTTTTTACAATTAAATATTGTAAAAATATATTATAAAATAAATTAAATCATTCTTTAATGAAATGACACCCAATCGATTTTTTATTATGAAGAGCGGAATCTACAATTATTTGAGCTGATATTACAGCATTTCTAAGCTCGATTATCTCTTTGTTTAGTTTGGATTCTTTATAAAATTGAAAAATTCTGTGGGCATAATAATTCAAATCTGCCTGGGCTCTTTCAAGACCTTTTATCGTTCTTACTATACCAGCATAATTCCACATTGTCGATTGAATTATACTTAAATCCTGTTTTATAAGAATGGGGTCAAAGATAACTGTTTGCGATGGTTCCTGCCAGTCTGGAATATACTTAAATCTTTCCTTTTCGATTTTTTTGAATGATTTAATAAAATCATCTTTGATACTTTTACTGAATATAACTGCTTCTAAAAGGGATGTTGATGCCAGTCTATTTGCTCCATGAAGTCCAGTACAACTAACTTCTCCAACAGCATATAGATTTTTTATATTTGTTCTTGAATTCAAGTCAACTCTAATTCCTCCACAAAAATAATGTGCTGCAGGTACTATTGGAATTGGTTCTTTTGTAATATCTATTCCTCCATTTAAGCATGTCTTATAAATAGTGCTAAATCTTTCAGAAAGAGGTATTTTCCCTTTATAATAATTAGCTGCATCCAAAAGCATGTATTCACTACCAATCCTTCTCATCTCTTCAAAAATTGCTCTTGCAACAATATCCCTTGAATCCAATTCTTCTTTTGGGGTATACCTTTTCATAAAAAACTCACCTTTAGGATTTAACAGCTTTGCTCCTTCCCCTCTTAATGCCTCTGTGATCAAAAATCTTTTAATATCTCTATGATATAGGCATGTTGGATGAAATTGAATAAATTCTGCGTTAATTATTTCTGCTCCAGCTCTATAAGCCATACTCAAACCATCACCAACTGCGATTTCTGGATTTGTAGTATGTAAATATAAATTTCCAATACCACCAGTAGCTAAAACTACCTTGTGAGATAACATTTTTTTTACAGTATTTTTTTCAATATCAAATACATAAACCCCCATACATTCAGGGTTATTGTATAACTCTTGGCAATCTTGAGAATGATGCTTGTTTGTAATTAAATCAATCGCTATATGATTATTTAAGATTTTAATACCAGTTTTTTGAACAAACCTAGCAAGAGCTTCCTGAATACTTTTACCTGTTTGATCTTTATAATGTAAGATTCTTCTATGCGAATGAGCTGCCTCTTCAGTAAAATCATATGCCCCAGAAATTGATTTATCGAATTTTACACCAATTTTATCTATTAAAAATTCAAAGATAAATTTAGGACCATTTTTAGCTACAAAATAAACGGCTTCCTTTGAATTATAATATGACCCGGCTTTTAAAATATCCTCTATTAAAGAATCAACATCATCATCTTCATTAAATGCTATTATACCTCCCTGAGCATAATTAGTATTTGTTTCATTGATATTATAAGTTTTTGAAATAACAATAGGTTCAAAACCAGCATCTTTAAGCATTATAGCAGTGGATAATCCTGCAATACCTGAACCTATAACTATTACATCATATATATCTATATCATTCATTAAAAAATCTCCTTTTTAAGCAAAAAGCTAAAATTCTCTGGTTT
>JBKBTB010000241.1:0-2878 GCA_046291015.1 Exilispira sp.
TATTGTTAAACAATCGGAATATTATAAAATAGAAAAACTTTATAATCCAGAAATATCGCTATTTTATGGAATTAATCCTGGAGATTTAATAAAAGTCATTACTCATCAGATTCAAAATCAAAAAAAAGTTATATTATTATATCTTTATATAAAACGCTCAAGATATGGTTATGCTTTGCAACAACTATCTATAGCCTTGAGTTTTTCTCAACCCGGATTTTTTTAATTAATTGCAAAATTACAAATTACTGATATTTTCATATATCATAAATTCTAAGATATTATATTGTTAATTATTGAAAGAAAAAAGTAAAAAAAGAGGAGAATTTACTATGATTTTAGCAAATGATTTAAGAAGAGGGCAGGTAATAAACTATAATTCAGAATATCATCTTGTCGTTGATTATCATCACCATAAACCTGGAAAGGGAAATGCAATAGTTAGAGTTAAATTAAAAAATTTGAAAAAAGGAAATATTTTTGAATATACTTTTAATCCTGAAGAAAAATTTGATGATGTTCCAGTATATAGAAGGAAAGCAGAATTTCTCTATAAAGATAATGATTTTTATACTTTTATGGATAATGAAACTTTTGAGCAGGTTCAGATTCATGTTGAAGATTTAGGGGATAATATCTATTATTTAAAAGAAGGATTTCAGGTAGAAATTGAATATATTGATGATAAACCAATCTTTGTATATCCACCTACTTTTATAAATCTTGCAGTTGTTGAAACAGAACCAGGATTAAAAGGGGATACTGTGTCTGGAGGTTCAAAGCCAGCAATTCTGGAAACAGGCTTAAAAGTTAGTGTACCTCTTTTTATAAAAATAGGAGATATTCTTAAAATTGATACAAGAGATGGTTCTTATGTAGAAAGAGCATCAATATAAACAAATGTAATTTATTATTAAATTCAGTTTTATCACTATTACAGTTTTATGGTTAATATATTTTATATAAAATAAATTAAGAATTTTATTTAAGGTAGTAGATGTCACAGGATTCTTCATTAAATCTGGCTATTAAATATTTACAACAAAAACAATACCAAAAAGCTGAAAATATTTTACAAAATTTATTGAAGACAATCCCTTTTGAAGAAAAAATAGTTTTATATCTTGGTTTTTCTCTTGTTGAACAGCAAAAATATGAAGAAGCTTTGAATATTTACAGAAAATATCTTTCTATAAATTCCGATCAATATAAGCTTCTAAGAGCTTTTTGTTATGCTAAGATGGGATTTTTAGAAAAAGCATTAAATGATTGGATAAAACTATCAAAAGAAGGAAATAAAATCGCTATTTCAATTTTGTCCGATTTAAAAAAAGCTAAAGATAATAAGACATTTATTATGTTTTTAAGATATAACAGGGCATGTGGTACTTTAACATTTAACAATAAAAAAATTAAAAAAAGAAGATTAAATTCTTATAAAGAAAATATTTCTGTAAATTCCTTATTTAACTTTTTCAAAAAAAGTAAATTAAAATTAATTATTTTTCTTTCAATATTTGTTATATTAATTTTTTCTGTTTATACTTATGATATTATGAAATCAAGAAATGTTCAAAATAAAAATTCATCCAGTTTGTCTATTGATGTCATAAATAATCAAACACATTCATCAGTAAAAATTACTACTGCGTATATCTATAAAGATAATAAACAGATTGAGAAAGATTTAAATCTTGCTAAAAAATATATTTCTCAAACCGATTACAATAATTCTAGATTAATATTAAACAAAATAATTTACTCAAATGCAGAGGAAAAATATAAAGAAAAATCGAGAAATTTAGAACATCTTTTAGTAGAGCCTTTTTTTAATAAATTAACATATAATCCTACATTTAACGAAGTAATTCAGAATCCTTTAGTATATTTGAATATTTTCATACAATGGAAAGCTATTGTATATGAACTTCTCGATAACAATAATTTTTCTGTAATGGTTTATTCTAAAAATCCAATTTATATAGATGGCATTTCATACTGTGTTCTTCCAAGAGAATTTCCTTTGTTTGTTAAGCAGCAGGTTGAGATATTCGGGAAAATAATTGATATTATAGATAATAAGATGCCAAAGATTGAAATAAAAAATATTAGGATTATATATGAATAAGAATATTTGTAATCAAAAGTTGTTTATAAAATTAAAAATTTATATTAAATAAAATTTTAAGCAAGAATATAATTTAAATCTAAGAAATTTATTTTTACAAATTATTAAAGGAGGTTTTATGGAAATACTGGAAATAAAATTAAAAAAAGAAAAAGAAGACAATGTAATAATTGGTCAGACTCATTTTATAAAAAGTGTTGAAGATATATATGAATCGATAAAAAATATTTCACCTACAGCAGAATTTGGAATAGCATTTAATGAAGCATCGACAGACAGACTTATACGATTTACTGGAACATCTCAAAAGGCTATTGATGATGCTATTGAAATTTGTAAGGAAATTGGTGCAGGTCATATTTTTTGTATAATATTGAAAAATATTTATCCAATTCAAATTCTTAATGCAATTAAAGCTATACCTGAAGTATGCAATATTTTCTGTGCAACTGCAAATGAATTATCTGTAATTGTTGCTCAAAATGAAAATGGTAGAGGAATAATTGGTGTAATTGATGGACAATCTCCGGTGGGTATTGAAGATGAAAGAAAACAGAAAGAAAGGCATGATCTTCTTCGAAAATTTGGATATAAACAATAACTACATAAAATATTAAACGCAGGATAAATTATGGGGAAAAAAATATTTATTTCGGCAGGGGAGGTGTCTGGAGATCTTCAGGCTTCTTTGCTTGTAAAACAGATTAAAAAACTGGATGATTCCATAGAATTTATAGGTTTTGGAGGAAG
>JBKBTB010000242.1:0-2876 GCA_046291015.1 Exilispira sp.
CTCAAGGAAGATGAAAATATATTAAAAAAATCATTTTCAATCTTTTTTTTTAACGAAAATCTGATACCAGATTTCTGGATGCCATCGGCTTCTTTTTATTTTAATCAAATAAATTTTCAATATGAGTTTTATTTTGCAGGTTTTGGTGGCGGAATATTCTGGTTAGAACCGGTGACAAATTCTACAACATATTTTGGCACATATATTTCTTCTTTGGAACCATTTAAAATCTCTTTCGATTTTAATAGCTATATCAATTTTTTTTATCCTTTTTTAATAAATTTAAAAGCTGCATCATATAATTTAATTCCAATTTCTACCGATGCGGTAAGTCTTGAATATATATTTTTAGCGGGTGTTGACATTTTTTATATCTATTTCAGGCCTATTAATCAGGATAAACATATATTGAACCCGGGGATTTATTACAGGTATAATGGAAATTTTAGTTTTTTTTCAATATATCTGGGATACGATTACTATGTTAACTTATTCAAAAATCCATATATGACTTTTTATATAAAAAATATTTTTTATTATTCTTTTATAGATTTAATAAATAAATATAGTTTTAAGTATGAACTGGAATCAAGATTGAGTTTTAAGTCCTTTGGAATTAAAATTATTGATAACCTTGCTATGGCAAAAGAATCGACACTCAGTACCTATGGAGCAAATCAATATTATCATATATCATTTTATGAACCTTTCTTTGAATTAAGCTCTATAAATTCAGAAATTTCCTTTAATTTTTGCAATATGCTCAATATAAAAGCCAATATTTTTGAAACAAGTCAAATGGGTATTTTAAACTTGATAATACCTTCTTCTATTTTTATACTTAGCCTTGATATTGGTTTTAAAAACTATTTTATAGCAAATCTTGATTATTCTTCACTTGATTTTAATAATGTTATCATTGATAATCTTTACTATATAAGTTTATCATTGACCTCTGCTAAAGATGCTGTTAAATTTGTCTTTGTGACAAGTTACAGCATAAATAGTAATAAATTGTTTTACTATTTTTATTATACAATTTTAATACCATATAGTCTCTTTTACTAGAATAATTGATAATCAATAGTATTTAATTATATGACATTTAATAAATTGAATTTGATAAATAATAAAAAAATTATGCAAAAGAAAAATATTAAAAATAAAAGTTTATTAAATATTTTTTCTATAAACAAATTATATCCCTTTTTATTAATTATCTTTTTATACATTTATTTATTTCATTTCACAGCCTGTCTTTATAGTTTTGAAAAGCAAAACCTTGAATCAAACAATCTTGATTCAATGATTTCAAAATTGAAGGAGAATGAAAAATCCATTGCCTACCCTGATAAAAATCTTTTGAAACTGCTTCAGGCAATTTTATTAGAAAGGAAGCAGGATTATATTTTAGCTTATGAAATTTATCAAACACTTATTAACTCGGAGTACTCAATATATGCAAAAAATAGAATAAATATAATATTAAAGTATTATATTAATCCCCATGAAATTCAAAGTAAAACTCAAAATCAGTTAGAGGAAAGTATTTTTACAAAATATGAAAACAATTTGCTTACCTTTTTATCTTATGATGATATTAAAACTTTTTTTAATCTTTTTTATTCCTTAATATTCCCTGTTAAAAAGAGTTCCCGAGAAGAATTGACTCATATTTTAGGTAAAATCAGAAAAGATGAAAAATTACAATCAAAAATCTTTGAACTTTTAACCCAGAGTGAAACAATACTCAATCAAAATAATCTTGCATATATGACAAAGTCAAAAATATATTTTTACCGTTTTTTCTTCTATCTATTTTCAGCAACTGATTATCAAGACTTGAAAGATAAAAAATCAAATTCTCTTTATTTATCATTTTTTAATGGTGGATTGTATTATTATCAAATTCTATCCTATTGTATTATAAATGCAATTTCAAGCGATGATTTACTAAAATCTGCTCTTGATGTAGAGTTTTCAAAATTGGATTTAGCTAATTTTTTTGAGTTTACAGAAGATTTACAAAAAGAATTTTTCAACTTAATAAAAGATAAGAAAGAAATCAGAAAAAACCTGAAAAGAACTTTTAATCAATCTAAAATAAAAAAAACTGAATATGATAAAGATAAAATTCAAAGTCATCTTTTTCTTGCAAATTACCTTTTTGAAAATGACCTTAATATTGAATTTTCAAGAGCAATATTTTATCTTAGAGATCTTGTTGAAAATTACAGGATATACAATTCGCTTCTTATTGATTTTTACAATTATACCGGACAATATGACAAAGCGATATATTATCAATGGGATAATTTATTAAACAATTTTTTTCCTATTTCCATTTTAAAAAGGGAAAAAATTAGCGCTCAGGAATTGGTATGCATTTTCCCTCTATGGTTTATCGATATAATAAATGAAAATATTGAAAAATTTAAAGATCAATTTGAACCATTATCAAGCAAAGATTCTATTCTTTTAGATCCATATCTTTATCTTGCAATTATTAATGCTGAAAGTAGCTTTTCAAAAGAGATATTTTCAGTTGCAAATGCCATTGGTTTAATGCAACTTCTACCATCAACAGATGCCTGGCTAAGAAGATCGACTATATCAAAGTCAAAGGAAAATCTTAAAAATCCTGCATATAATATTGAATCTGGTTTTTATTACATTAAATATCTCAATAAATTTTTTAATGGAAATATTATTTATATCTTAGGAGCATACAATAGTGGCCATAATTCTTTTAATAAAAAAAAGACACCATCCATTCATCCTCTTTTAGTTTCTGAACTTTATCCAGTATCTGAAACTTCAATATACATTAAAAAGATAATCAGAAATTACCTTTTTTATAAATTAATTTATGAAAA
>JBKBTB010000243.1:0-2851 GCA_046291015.1 Exilispira sp.
TATATTTATCAGATACCTCAATACGATTTTTAGTGTTTGAGTTGATTCAGTACTATGGTGAAGAAAAACTTTTTGATCTTGAGTTTGATTATCCTTTACAAAAGGCTATTGATCAATTTTAGTAAATTTATTCAATTATAAAATTTTAACTGTATATTTTATTTATCTTATTTATCTAACAATTTAATCTTTATTTATTTTAATTTTATTTTATTATACTTATAAAACAAGATAATTATATCTAAATAAATCAAAACCATAAAGGAGTTTTAATCTGGAAAAAATATTATTAAAGACTACCAAAAGGATTGAACTTATTGACATTACTTATAAAATTGCTGAAAAGATTTCTGGAAAAATTAATGATGGAATAATAATCTGCCATTCACCACATACTACTGCAGGACTTTTAATCAATGAGCATGCAGATCCAGATGTGGCAGCCGATATTGAAAATCTTTTTTCAAAATTAGTACCACATAACTTTAACTATGCTCATATGGAGGGGAATTCAGATGCTCATATAAAATCTGTTTTAACGGGATGTCAGATAATTTTAATAATTGAAGATGGTAAAATTCAATTAGGAAGATGGCAGGGAGTATTCTTTGCAGAATTTGATGGGCCAAGAACAAGAGAAGTCTGGTTAAAAATAATTTCTAATAAAAACTAAAATTAAAAATAAAAATTACAAAATTAAAAAACTTAAAAATAACCAGATAGAAAATAATTAAAAATTAAAAAAATCAAAAGTATAAAAATTGAAAATAAAAAAATAGGAAATAAAAATGAGTCTATTTGATAAAATTTCAAAGATTTTAAATAATTTTTCAAAATTAATACAAGAAAAGCTAAAATATGAAAAATTTGAAAAAGTTTCAGTAATAATCTCGGCATTGAATGAAGAACAAACTATAGGTTCTGTCATAGATCTTGCTAAAAAAAGCAAATTTACAGATGAAATTATTGTTATAGATGACAAATCTGAAGACAATACTGTAGAAGAAGCCAGAAAACATGGGGCTAAGGTATATATAAGCGCCGTCAGGGGCAAGGGTTATTCTATGAAAGAAGGTATGCATTACGCTAAAAATAATATTCTTGTATACCTTGATGCAGATATAGGAAATTATCAGGAAGATATAGTTGAGAAATTGATCTACCCAATATTATATGAAAACTGCGATTTTGTAAAATCAACATTTGACAGAGAAGCAGGAAGAGTTACCGAACTTGTCGCAAAACCACTTTTATCTATTCTTTTTCCTGAACTTACCTCATTTACTCAACCACTTTCCGGAATGATTGCAGTAAAAAAAGAATTACTCCAGAAGGTGAATTTTGAAAATGATTATGGAGTGGATATTGGTATTTTAATAGATCTTTATAATTTAAATGTAAAAATAAAAGAAGTACATATCGGTAAAATAGATAATAAATCAAAGCCATGGCAACAGCTTGGCAAAATGTCAGCTGAAGTTGCAAGAGCTATATTGAAAAGAGCTGGAGAAAGAAATCTACTAGATTTCGATGGCTTACAATCACTAAATATTATTCAAAATGAGATGATTGAAGCCATACAAACATCTATGATAAACTTAAAAAAGATGATAATATTTAATCTAAATGATGTAATAATAGATAAGGATATTTTAAAGGAATTTTTTGCTTTGAAAAATCTTTTAGATCAATATATTGAAATAATATCAAAGACAGATGATTATACTATACAAAAAAAACATATTGCCAGTTTATTAAAAGGTATAAATAAAAACGATTTAATCGATTTCGTTGAATCCTATAAATTTTCAAATGATATAATTGAAATAGTTAAAATATTAAAAACAAAAGGTTATATATTAGGAATTATAAGTGATAATTTTGATATTATAACCGAGACAATAAGAAAAAAATTAGGTTTTGATTATTCTATCTCAAATAATCTTGGGATTACTGGTAATATATTAAATGGAGAAGTTTTGATCCCCTCTTATTTTATTAATTCACCAAAAAGTAGATGTAATCATCCAATCTGTAAATCCAATGCAATAATTTATCTATCTGAAAAGTTTAATATTAAAATTCAAGATATAATATATGTTGGAGATGGGGCTTCAGATTTATGTCCTATCAATATAAGTGGAGTAGGTATAGCATATAAACCGAAATTACCACTTTTAGCAAGTATTTCAGATGAAATTATTAATTACAATATAAGAGAGATTCTTAAGTATATAAAATAAATTTAAAATAAAAAATATTATTTTAATCTTATCTAGTTACAAATTGACAATAATCTTAAATTTTTTTATATTAATCTTAGATTAAATAACAAAAATTTTACAAATTTTCTGGGGGATTTAATGTATGATTTAATTATTCTTGGCGCCGGACCAGCAGGTATGACTGCAGCAATTTACGGCGCAAGATATGGCCTTTCTGTTTTGCTTATCGAAAAAACTGCAGTTGGTGGGCAGATGAATCTAACTGCTACTATTGAAAATTATCCAGGTTTTGATGAACCTATTTCTGGTTATGTGCTATCTACAAGAATGCTAACACAGATTGAACATCTTGGCGTGGATATAAAATATACTGAAGTCATAGAATTATCACTTTTATCAGAAGTTAAAATTGTAAAAACTGAAGAGGGATCTTTTGAAGGCAAAACAATTATATTGGCAATGGGTGCAAGTCCAAAAAAACTTGGTATAAAAGGTGAAAATACATTTTTAGGAAGGGGTGTTTCATATTGTGGAACCTGTGATGCTCCACTTTTTAAAAATAAGATTGTTGCTTCAATTGGAGGTGGAGATACTGCACTTGAAGAATCAATCATTTTAGCTCAACA
>JBKBTB010000244.1:0-2842 GCA_046291015.1 Exilispira sp.
CGGAAATAAAAAGATAGTTTTTACTTTTAATTTTAGAAATGATTTAATAAAAGAATTAATAAAATAGAATCTAAAACAAAACTATACAAAAAGATTTAATTTTAGAAAAGATAATTTCTCAATTTTTTGGAGATTATAATATAGATAAAAAGGATTTTGAAAATTCTATAAAAGGAAAGTATAACTGAAAAACAGGGATAGAAAAAAAAATTATTAAAAATATGCAAGACTTTCTTACTGCCATTATCCTTTTTTTCAGATGATGCTTCTTTTTATTTAACTGTGGAACAGCACTAAATAGATTTTATTTTCAAAAAATAGTCTCTTTTGAACTTAAAAGCAAAATATAGTGAAATATGACTTAGAAGGGCAATAGGTACTAGAAAAATTGATATTCAGAAGAAATTTTTGAAAGAAGCATTGATTTTGTGTTAAATCGGAAAGAGGAGATTCGAACTCCTGACCCCCTGGTCCCGAACCAGGTGCGCTACCATCTGCGCTACTTTCCGATTTTTCAATCATTTTTTACAATATTTATCCTTTATCTTATATATTAAATAGTTCTTTATTAAAATATTAAAATTTATTAAAATATTAAAATATTTTTAATTTATTAAAAATATTTTTAATTGAAAGTTAATTATTTACATGCTATTTCCCGCTCAATTCTTTAATTTTATCTCTTAACATTGCTGCTTCTTCAAATTCCCATTTTTTTGCAGCTTCCATCATCTGATCTGTTAAAATCTTAATAAGTTTATCTTTTTCTTTTGGATTAAGAGGATTATATTTTTTTATTAAAAGCTCATAAGCGACAGAAGCACCCTGTTCTTTCGATTTTTCCTCTCTTTCAATAAAAGATTTAACCTCTTTTTTTATACTACTCGGAATAATATTGTTTTTTTTATTGAATTCAATCTGTAACTGTCTTCTTTTCCTGGTAAGTTCTATAGCTGTCCTCATCGAATCTGAAATTTCATCTGCATACATTATAATGGTGCCATTAACATTTCTTGCTGCTCTTCCCATCATCTGAATCAAAGACTTCTCAGATCGCAAAAAACCTACTTTGTCTGCATCTAAAATTGCAACAAGTGTAACTTCAGGAAGATCAAGCCCCTCTCTTAAAAGATTAATACCGACAAGGATCTTGCATTCACCTTTTCTAAATTTTGTTATGATATCTATTCTATCCAGGGAATCAATCTCAGAATGAAGGTATAAAGCTGGATAGTTATGTTTTTCAAGATAATCAGCAAGATCTTCGGCATTTTTCTTTGTTAAAACAAGCGCAAGTATTCTTTCATCATTTTTTAATCTTTTATCAATCTCGCAAATCAAGTCCTTAACCTGGTTTTCAGCAGGTCTTACGATAATTTCAGGGTCTAAAAGCCCGGTTGGTCTTATCCATTGTTCTACAACAACGCTACTTTTTAGTTCATATTCAGATGGTGTTGCACTTACAAATAAAACTCTTTTAAAATATTTTTCAACCTCTTCAAAACGAAGTGGTCTATGATCATATGCAGAAGGAAGCCGGAAGCCATAATCAATAAGTGCTTTTTTCCTTGATAAATCACCCCCATACATCGCATGAAGTTGTGGTATTGTTACATGGGATTCATCTATAACAATAAAAAAATCTTTCGGAAAATAGTCTAAAAGTGTTGCAGGAGGTTGTCCGGGAAGTCTTCCACTGAAATGTCTACTATAATTTTCAATTCCTTTAACAAATCCAACTTCATTGATCATCGTAATATCATAAGAAGTTCTCGATAAAAGCCGTTCAGCCTCAAGATTTTTTCCCATTTCTTTTAATTGTTTATATCTGTGTTGAAGTTCATTTTCTATGGAAATAATTGCTCTTTTTCTTTCATCTATATTGGTAACAAAATGCTTCGCCGGATATATTGTAAACTGCTCGATTTCGGATATTTTTTCTGCTGTAACAGGATCTATAAGAATTAGTTTTTCTATTATATCTTCAAAAAAAATAATCCTT
The DNA here is from genome assembly GCA_046291015.1 of Exilispira sp. Classification (GTDB taxonomy): domain Bacteria; phylum Spirochaetota; class JAAYUW01; order JAAYUW01; family JAAYUW01; genus Exilispira. The sequence continues at coordinate 2,003 of JBKBTB010000244.1, forward strand.
AATGCATGCTCGGTGTATGCAGGAAAGATATCTACAATATCTCCTTTAACCCTGAATTTACCTGGAATGAATTCAATATCAGATCTTTCATAAAATATTGCAACAAGAAAAGATATAAGTTTATCAACAGGAATTTGTTGATTTAGTTTTAATGGTATTCTTTGATTTTTATATTCATCTGGATTTCCTATACCGTATATACAACTAACTGTGGCTACGACGATAACATCATCTCTAGATAAAAGAGCTTCTGTTGCTTTAAGTCTTAGCCTTTCTATCTCTTCATTTATATCTGAATCCTTTTCAATATAAATATCTCTTGCTGGAAGATATGCCTCGGGCTGATAATAATCAAAATAAGATACAAAATATTCCACTGCATTTTCAGGGAAAAAGGATCTAAGTTCACTGTAAAGCTGTCCGGATAGAGTTTTATTGTGAGAAATAACAAGAGTTGGAAGTTGAAGTTTTTCGATAATATGTGCAACAGTGAATGTTTTCCCGGAACCGGTAACTCCATATAAAGTAACCCTATCCTTTCCAGACTTAAAAGCATTAAGAATTTTTTCAATAGCCTGAGGCTGATCTCCAGCAGGAGAAAATTTTGAATACAATTTAAATTTCATAATCTTACTTTTTTCACAAATTATTTTTTTTATTTTTTTTATTTTTTTTTATTTTTTTGCAAAGTATTTTAAATTGTTATTCAAAAATAAATTCACAATGAGATATATTCAACTCAAGATTAATATTTAATAAATTTTTTTCATCAATTTTATTTGTGCCAAAATTAAAATCCGATACAAATTTATCTACATTACCATCATGTTTTATTTGAAC
>JBKBTB010000020.1:0-14414 GCA_046291015.1 Exilispira sp.
AACAATTGGAAAACCAGGAATTTTTCTTTCAACCTCTTCTAAAATATCAAATCGAAGAGGTGGTGGCATTTCACCCGGTTTTACTTTAAATTTATATGCTCCATGCGAAGTACCAATGGCAATGGCAAGAGAATCCACGCCAGTAGATTTAACAAAATCCTCGACTTCTTCCGGTTTTGTATAATGATGAACCTCAGATTGAACATGTTCTTCAATACCTGCAAGAACTCCAAGCTCTCCTTCAACTGTAACATCAAATTCATGAGCATATTCCACAACCTTTTTTGTTAAAAGCACATTTTCTTCATAAGGAAGATGAGAACCATCAATCATAACAGAGGAAAATCCACTCAAAATACAGCTTTTACATAATTCAAATGAATCACCATGATCAAGATGAAGCACTATAGGTATCTCGGGAAGCTTTTTTTCTGCCGCAAGTTCTTTCATAAACTCGACTGCTCCCTGAGCAAGATACCTTAAAAGTGTTTGATTGGCATATTCTCTGGCACCTTTTGATACCTGTAATATAACCGGTGAGCTTGTCTGGACACATGCTATTATAATGGCTTGAAGCTGCTCCATATTGTTAAAATTGTAAGCTGGTACGGCATAACCACCTTTTAATGCTTTTTTGAAAATCTCTTTTGAATTAACGAAACCGAGTTCTTTATAAGATACTATCATAAAAATCTCCTTTTATTATCTTAATAACTGAATTAATTATAATAATCATATTTATGAAATCAATATTTTTCATCTTTTTTATTATTTTTATTTTAATCTATAATACCAATTTTCTTTATATTTCTCTATAAATTTTATTTAAATTATTCTTTTTCGAAAAATCTTTTTCTAAACACCTTTTCAAATGGCTCCTTCCAGTAAATTTTACCATCTTTTTCAATGGTTTCATAGATTCTGTATTTTTTAATTATTTCTTCCGGAGAAAACCAGAGTTTTACTTCATATTCCGAAGCATCTACAAAACTTGCATGTATAACATTTTCATATCTAACAATAACATGACCATTTTGATCAAATATTTCATTTCCATTTTCATCTTTAACTATAACATTTCTTCCATATTTCTGTCTTAATGTAATTATTTTCTTATCTGGTTCAATTTCCATGGGGTTTGTCTTACCTACAATCGATCGAATAATGCTACAGGCATCATCTCCAGCATAAACAAAGGCATATACCCATTGAAAACTATGATAACCACCCATAAGATACTTTATGACATCCTGATAAAATGGTTTATCATTATGTTCATAGTAATGGTATGCTACAAGCTCGTATGTAGGCTCAACAACCTTTGCTCCAACCAAAAAGATATCTTCTCTTTCCAAATGTGACAAAACCTCACCAACAAGAGATAATTCGACTCCATCAGGTTTGATAAGAACAAGACAATGTTCCATCTTAGTTCCTTTATTTTTATTTTATCAAGTATTTTTTTTCATCAAATAAGTATATATTTATTAATATTATTTACCCAAAATTATTGATAGTTTAAAAGTTATTGTAATTTTCAGGAATTTTTACAATTATTTTATCAAAATAATAACTTGATATAATTAAAAAGTTTTCATTATTATTTTCATTTTGATTATTTTCATTTATACTAAAATTATTATCCCTTTTTTCATTAACATCATCTTGTTTTTTATAATCATTAATATTAGAGTTTGAATCATAAAAATAAAGTTTTATAAATCTCACATCTTCTTTCTTACTAAATATTTGATCAACAATGAAAATTTTTCCACAACTAAAATTTATAGAATTAAATCTTTCGATTGTTCTTGCAGGCAGTCTGATATCTACAATTTCTATAATATCCTTAGCTTTAACATCATATAAATTCATATTTTTTCTAATACCTTAACTTCTTTTTTTGTATTCTTGAAAAAAAATATCAATTTTTAACTTTTTTGATAAATTCTCCATCTCCTTTTTATCTACAATTTTAGGGACAACTGTGGTTCTTGTTTGAAATTTTATACCACTTTTTTTTATTATTTGTAATGATTCAATTATAGTAGAAAAATCAAAAAATTTTAAGCCAACTGTCATCGGGTACTTTTCTGCTGTATTTTTAATATCTATAGCTATAAAATCGATGAGCTTCTCATTTATCAGTTTTTCAATAATTAATGGATTTGAACCATTTGTATCAAGTTTAACAGGAATCTCTTTTTTTTTAATTTTCTTTATAAAATCAATAAGTGATTCTTCATGGATTGTCGGTTCGCCACCAGAGATGCATAAACCATCAATTTTACCCTTTCTGCTATCTATAAATGATAAAATATAATCAAAAGAAATTGTTTCAATATTTTTTAAGCTTTGCTCATCGACAAGATCAAAATTATGACACCATGGACAACGAAAATTGCAACCACCTAAAAATACCACACTGCATATCTTCGAAGGATAATCAATCAAGCTTACTGGTATGAAACCTTTTATTTCTAACATTTTATCAATCAAATCAAATTTTTATTTGTCTAATAATATCTTTTTCTTTCATAATTTCAAAATTTGTTTTAACGAATTTTTCTTGATTAAATCTTCTAATTTCTAATTATATATCTTATTATATTATCTAAAATTTCCATGAAATTGAATCACTATCTTAAATTTTAAAAGTTTTTCTCTCATAAAATTCTATTCTTTTACCATTATTCCAGTTCTGAACAGGACGATAGTATCCAACTACTCTTGAATATACTTCATTTGGCATGACTTTTTTATTGCTATTATTTTTAATATCATTCTCTTTAATCTTACCAAAATCAATTGCTTCAATTTGATAAGGGAAAACACCAAAATGATTTAGTTGATCTTCTGTATGTTCTTTTTCACATATCCATTTTTCGCCGGGCTGATAACCATGAACAGGACAGATACTATAAGTAGGTGTTATTGAAAAATAGGGCATTTTATATGAATATGCAAGTTTCTTAATAAGATTTTTTAGTGAATCTGTATCGACAATTTTTTGACCAATAAAAATATGTAAAACAGTCCCCCCGGTAAATTTGCTTTGAAGTTTATCCTGATGATCGCATACTTCGAAAAGATCGCTGGTAGCATTTACTGGCAGCTGGATGGAATTTGTATAATATGGTCTTGATTCTGTTCCTGAAGTGATAATATTACCAAATTCTTTTTTATCAATCAATGCCAGTCTATAACTTGCCCCTTCAGCCGGAGAAGCTTCAAGATTGAACATATTTCCTGTTTCTTCTGAAATTCTTTCTATTCTGGAAAGAATAAAATCTAGTGTCTTTTCTGCAAATTCTACCGCTTCCTTTTCTAAATATGAAATTCTTAAAAGGTTTTGAACTGCTTCATTCATACCAATAATGCCAATTGTTGAAAAGTGATTTGCCCAGTAATTCCCTGTTCTTAGTTTTACATCTTTTAAGTAATACTTTGTATATGGATAAAGTCCATTTTCTGTTAAATCCTCAACAACTTTTCTTTTAAGTTCCAAAGAAGTCTTAGCTATCTCTATTATATTATCCAGCTGTATAAAAAATTCTTCTTCATTCTTTGAAAGATAGGCAATTCTTGGAAGGTTAATAGTTACGACACCAATAGATCCAGTCATCGGATTTGACGCAAATATACCCCCTCTTCTTATACTATGATCTTTTTTTTCAAAATTTTCATACATTATTTTTTCATCTATTATTTTAGATAGTCTTTGTCGAATCTTTTTGTTATCCAGTTTTAACCTGCAACACATACTTCTTGAATCTTCAACATCCATAGAAGAATTGACAAAATTACTAAAATAAGGTGTTCCATATTTTGCGGTAAGTTGCCATAGAAGATCATATTCATCATTTTCAAAGTCAAAATCTCTGGTTATATTTATCGTTGGTATAGGGAATGTAAAAGGTCTTCCCTTACCATCTCCCTCAAGCATAACTTCACAAAAGGCTTTTAATATCATCTTCATTTCTTTCTCATATTCACTATATGTTGAATCAATCAAATCCCCTTTGAGAATAACCGGTTTGTTTTTTAAACTTGATGGCACAACTAAATCAAATGTAATATTTGTAAAAGGTGTTTGAAAACCAACTCTTGTTGGTACATTTAAGTTAAAGATAAATTCCTGCATGGCTTGTTTTACTTCTTTATAGCTTAAATTATCATGCCTTATGAATGGAGATAAAAGTGTATCAAAATTTGAAAAAGCCTGAGCCCCAGCAGCTTCTCCCTGCATTGTATAAAAAAAGTTAGCAATCTGACCTAATGCAGTTCTAAAATGCTTCGCTGGTTTACTTTCTACTTTGCCAGAAACACCTGTAAAACCAATTAAAAGTAATTGCTCCAGATCCCAGCCAACACAATATGAAGATAATGAGCCAAGATCATGAATATGTATATATCCATGCCTGTGTGCATCTGCTATCATTGGAGTATATATTTTGTTTAACCAATATTCTGATATTAATGTTGAAGATATATGGGAATTTAATCCTTGAAGGGAATAACTCATATTTGAGTTTTCTTTGACACGCCAATCATTTTCCTTAATATAATCATCAATCATTGAAAATGCGGCATTGAATGCATTTGTAATATTTCTTGCCTCTGCTCTTTTTGCCCTGTAAAGAATATACATCTTTGCAGTTTTTCTAAACCCCATATTCATAAGGGTTTCTTCAACAAGATCCTGTATTGTTTCAATATCTACAATTTCGCTTTCTATTTTTGATACAACATAACCTGCCACTTCCCATGCTTTTGCTTCATCACCCTCTTTACTTGCAAGAAAGGCTTTATTTATTGCACTGGCTATTTTCGAAGCATCAAATTCAACTATTTTTCCATCTCTTTTTTTGACAAAATTTGCAATTTTCGATGATTGTCGTGATTTGACAAGTTGATTAACATACATTTTCATAAGCCCTCCACATGACAATTCCATACTCGTCTTCCGGCTACAAGGCTACCTACAGGTTATTGTTAACTCCCCGCCTTCGCAGCAAATACCACTGGCAGGGCAAAAACCTTTCGTTCCTTTTCACGGCTGTGTGGACAGCACAGGAATCTAACCTGTTTCCGTTAGTCTGGAATTTTTAGATATTTTTAGCATTAATTTTCTATCTATCAAGAAAAATTTTATACAGTATTTTGTTTATATCTTCCATATTATAAGGTTTAGGCAGAATATTAACATTTTTATAATTTTTCAATTTTTCAACTCTTTCATCTAAAGATAATCCAGTTGTCATGATAACAGGTACATTTTTTTCAACAATCCCATATTTTTCTTCAAGCATAATAAATAATTCATAACCTGAAATTTTAGGCATTATAAGATCCAGAATAATAAGATCGAACTGTTCACATTCTCTTTCAAATATTTGCAAACATTTTCCAGGATCCCCAATTTCATAAATTAAAAAATTATATTTTTTAAATAACCTTACAAGCACTTTTCTGACAAGGTCTTCATCATCAACAATAAGAACCTTTTTACCCGAAAAATTTAAATCATAAGAACCATTTATCTTATTAATATTATCATTTTGAATTTCATCTTCATAAACAGGTAAGAAGATTTTCATTTCCGTTCCCTTACCAACTTCTGATTCTAATTCAATAAATCCATTATGGCTTTCTACTATATTATAAACCAATGCAAGTCCCAATCCACTTGAAGTTGTTTTATCTTTTGTGGAAAAAAAAGGATCAAATATCTTTTTAATATTTTCACGTGGAATTCCTACACCATTATCCTTAATCGAAATAGACCAGTAATTTTTATTTTCTTTTATATCCATTTTTAGGCTTAAATTTAAAATACCCCCTTTTGTTTCAGATTCTTTTTTCATTATTGTCATTGCATGATAGGCATTTATGCAGAGATTTAGTAGAACTTGTTCTATCTGACTTTCATTGCCCCAGATAAATGCATCTGATATTTCAGGTTTATATTTTATCTCAACAGATTTATCAAAAGAATATTTGCAAATTCTTATAATATTTTCAATGGATTCAACTAAATTCACCCTGGTAAATTGCAAACTTTTTTTCTTTGAAAAAGACATAAGCTGGTTTACTATCAGACTTGCCTTTTGAGTGGATAATTTCAATATTTCAACATATTCTTTCAAATCTTCTTTATTAATCTCTTCATTTTTTATCTCATTATCCAGTAATATAATCGTTCCTGAAATGCCTGCAAGGATATTGTTAAAGTCATGAGCAATTCCAGAACCTAAAACCTGAATACTCTCCATCTTTTGAATTTGAGTCATAATATTCGCATTTTTAACATTTTCAGTTTCATCATCTATCTTGATTATAATGCCTTGAAGTCTGTTATTATTATCAGTTATTCTATTTTTTTCTTCCCCAGATGATTTTGGAATATCAGATAAAAGAGGAATCAATGAGATAGTATGATATTTATCTTTAAATCTATTGTTTTCAATATGCTTTTGTCGTAAAATCTTTATTGAATAAGTTTGAAAAACATTTAATATATCTTCTTCTAACTCAATAAAATAAGGATCAATATCATATATTGTTTTCTGATATACAGAAGAAAAATCTATATCAAAAAATTTTTCTGCAGATCTATTCCATAAATTTACCTTAAAGTTTCTGTCTATAAATATTACTGCTCCTGGTAAATTATCTATAATTCCATTTATCAATGACATTGCACCACTTAATTTTGATGTCATTTCATTAAAAGCCATGGAAATCTGTCCTATTTCATCATCAGAATAAACTTTAAGTTTGTGACCATAATCTCCGGCTGAAATTTTATTTATAGAGTTCAATAATTCCAGTAAAGGTAAACTTAGATTTTTTGAAATAATTATATATGTTATTAATGTTATAAAAATTAATATTGATAATATATTTATAAAAAGGATCATCTTTACCTTAAATAGTGAAAAATAATATGATTTATAATCATAACCAATTTTTGCGTAGCCAATTGTTATATTTTCTGAATTTAATATATCAAACCTAAATTCATCAATAAAAGAAGAAAACTTTTTATTTTTCATAAAAGATTGATTTACCAGAAATCCATTGTTATCATATATATAAATATAACCTACAATCTCTTCTGATAAAAATTCCTGACAGCTTTTTTCAATTGAATAATAATCATATCTTTCCATAGCTGGTAAAATAAGAGAAATAAATAATCTTGAAAGTTTGTTTTCTAAATATGTCTTTTGGTTATTATAAAATGAATTCAGTAATATTGTAATAATAGATATGGATATAAACAATAATATACTTATAGTTGTAAGCATATTTATAGTTATTTTATAAGAAATTCTTTTTTCTTCTTTTTTATTCATAATTATTAATATTTTAATTTTTTTTAGTTACCTTTTTATTTCAATATATACTTTATTTAACCAATTTATACTTTTCTATAATTCATTTTTTATTAATATTTCAATCTATTAATTATAATTTCAATTATAAACAGAATCTACAATTATTTTACCTTCAATTATATTTTGTTTAATCTGATCTAAAAGATTGAGTAAATCTTTGCTAATTATATCTTTAGTATATTTCATTTCGGTTAATCCAACACCATTTTCTTTTAATCCTATTCTAAAATTTTTATTTTCAAAATTTTTATTTATTATTTTATCTATTATATATATTACTGCGGTATCGAGATTTTTAATCATCGATGTAAGGATTTGCCCTTCTAATAAACCATCCTGATCCGTATCTACACCAATAGCAAAAATCTTTTGATTATCTATTATTCTATCTTTTAATGCATTGAAAATTCCAAGATTTGTTTCACCGGAAACTGCATAAATAATGTCTACTTTATCTTTTTCAATAAGCGAAGATGCTATTTTATATCCTCCTTCTATACTTTGAAAAGGGTTGCTAACTTTTAAATCTTCAACAAATTTAGATATCACTTTGATACTATTATCAACAAAACCAACTCCTTGAATAAATCCAACTAAAAAATCATTTATCACAGGTATATTCATCCCTCCAATAAAGCCTATTTTTTTAGATTTAGTAATCTTGCCGGCTATTATTCCAGCCAAAAAAGAACCTTCATTTTGTTTAAAACTTACAGTTGCAACATTATCAGGATAATTTTTCAAAATAGTATCCATAATAATGAAATAATTTTGAGGATAAAGTGGAGCCAATTCTAAAACCTGTTTTTCAGCCAGAAAACCATTTCCACAGATAATTATATTACATCCTTCATCTATAGCACTAATTATGCCATCTTTAATCTTATCAAAGCTTTTGGTTATAAATAATTTATATTTTGTTTTATAAATTTTTGATGCTTTTTTTACTCCCTCTAACTGCATATCGGCAAATCCTTTATCTCCTATATCAGATACTACAAAACCTATTTTATACTTTTGAAAACTTGCTTTATATATTTTTGCAAAAAAATTTTCAAAAAGAATAATAAAAATAACAAAAATTATAAGTATTACCAATATAAAAATTCTTTTCATATTTTTCCCCAACCTTATTTTTTATAATATAAATTTTATAATATATGCTGAATCTATGATTAACTTTTTTAATATTTTTATCTAATAACTTTTAATATTTTTTATCAAAAATTGATTTGACTATAATCTTTCCTTCAATAATCTCCTGTTGTAATTTAGCCAGATGTTCAATAATCTCTTCACCTATAACATTTTTTGTATATAGCATAGGACTTAAACCTACTCCATTTTCTTTTAATCCAAGATAATAAACCTTCGATTCAAAATCATTCTTAATAACCTTACCTATAATATAAACTATGGCTTGATCCAGGTTTTTTAATACGGATGTTATTATTACACCGGGAATAATATAATCCTGATCTATATCTACTCCTATCGAAAATATAGAATAATCCCTGCAGGCATTAAATATACCTATATTGGATCCGGCAGCAACAGCAAAAATAATATCTACATCTTTTTCTGTTATCATCTTTTTAGCTATTTTATAACTTTCAAAAGGGGAATTCCATACCTTTTCAAAATCTTTTACATAATTTGAAATATAATCTAATTCAACTTTGCAAATTGGCTTTATATAATTTACACCCTGTTGAAATCCAGTAAAAAAATCATTTATTACATCTACATTTGCTGCTCCAATAAATCCAGCTTTATTCTTTTTGGTTATCATAGCTGCTAAAACTCCAGCTAAAAAAGACCCCTCATTTTGTTTGAATAAAATAGCCGCACAATTATTATAAAGTTTTTCTATCAATGCATCGAGAACCACAAATTTAACTTCTGGATATCTTATCGCAAATTTATCCAAAATTTTTTGGCCAATATAACCTTCACCAATTATTATTATATTAAAACCATTATCGATTAAAACCTGTGTATAAGTTTCAATATCATCAAAACTTTTAGGTGTAAAATATTGTGTTTCTATATTATAGATATTTTTAGCCAATAATAATCCATTATATTGCATATCATTAAAGGATTTATCTCCAAGTCCTCCAAAACCAGTAATCAAACCAACTTTCATTTTGGTTGCATTCTTAGTATCATTTTTAATAATCTTGTTGTTCCAGATATTTTTATAAATATTTTCAATATCTTTAAAAAACAACGAAAACAAAATTAAAAAAGAAATTACAATTATAATTATAATAATATTTTTTTTTCATATAGCCTTCTTTTACTTTTATTAGTATAAGAAATACAGCTTTTGTCTTTCAAAATCATTATGGAATATTTTATGATATTTAGCAAATATTTGAACTTTTATTAATATTTTAATATTTATCAAATATTCGAAAGATCAGCTTTTTCCAGTAGCAGGGTTTCACAATAAAGTTGAAATAATGTGATCTGTTCCTGAAGATATTGTGAATTTTTTAAATTTCCTATACAGAAATAAAAATTATCCATTTTTGCAATACAGTAGTTAAAGATTGAATCCTCTATTTTTATTAAGCCCGATAGATTGAGATTATCGAATCTTTCTACTATATTTTCAATAATATTTTCAAAAATTTTATAATTGTTTGAAACCAATATCTTTTCATCTGTAAAAATAATATAATAATCATAATAAATTGTTTTTTGAATCAATTCAAAACCTTTTTGAAGTTTTAATATAAAATCTTTCTTCTCATAAGAATTTAATTGCATCAACTCTATTAGAATCTTAGCATTCTCACTTGTTTTTATGGGATCTCTTACTATAAGGCCATTTATATACTGTTTTGAAGATGATTCTAAAGATATATTATCATTATATATTACAGTTTTATTTTTACCTGTAAGTTTTCCATATCTTGTTGCCATTTCTGCTTTTGATATAAGAATATCTGAGAATATTGAATCTTCAGGATAAGTTGATAATCCAATTGTAACAGTTATTTTTTGATCTTTAATTTTGACCTCATCCATTACATTATTTCGAATTCTTTCTGCAATAACCATTGCAGCTTCTTTAGTAATCAGAGGAATAAAAACTAAAAACTCTTCTCCTCCATACCTTCCAACAATATCTACCTTTCTGACAGATGTTTTAATTGTAGATGCAACCTTTGAAAGAACTTTATCACCAACATCATGACTATATAGATCATTGATTAGTTTAAAGTTATCTATATCAATAAATAACAAAGTTCCAGATTTTATCCTGGAAAGAGCATTTTTCAATTTTTGATAAAAATTATTTCTTACAAGTACCTTTGTAAGAGGATCATACATATTCTCCTGAACCAAAAGATACTGATTATTTAATAATGAAAGAATATTTTCTAAAAAGGTTGTAAATTCACCATTAATAAACCAATATGGATTTATTATTTTCTGGGTCTCAAATATTAAAAAATAAGAGTATTCATCAAATTTATAAACACTTGAAGAACCTTTTCTGGTAATCTTACCTGATAAATCAAGAATTGGAATTGCCACAAAAATATGAGGTTTTAATCCATCATAAGAAATTGACTGAATAATAAAAGGAGAACTCTGGGTCAAAAATATTTTAAAACATCTTTCGAAGTAATCAAGTGAAAATCTTTTATATCCACTTTTAGATAGGCTATTTACAATTTTTATAGAATACGATTCATCAACCTTATAAATAGCAGCATAAGTGCAATAACCTAAATTAATTAAAAAATGTAATATATAGTTAAAAATTTCTTCAATACCTTCTTCAAAAGAATCTTTAAACTTTTCAAAAAATTTATTCAGTATGTCAAATGAGATTTTTACATTTTCTGAAGATTTTTCTACAAAAGAATTAAAACTATTATCATGAGATAGGTAAAAACTAAAAGAATTATTAATTTGTAAAAACTTTTTTATAACCCCGGTGGATTTGAATATCTTTTTTTCTTTTATAGAAAGTTTTGAAAATATTATTTTACAACTTAAAAGTGCATTCAGCAAAAATTCTTTTTGCTTGGAAATTAAATATGCTATGTAATTATCTAAAAATGAGTAAAAAATATCGCCAGTATATCTTGAATAACTGACAATTCTGTTAAGTTCTTTATTTAAATCAGATGTTGTCTCATAGCTACCAGATTTTTTATAATAATCATAAATTCTGTAAAAATCATCTGCTCTTAAGTTATTTTTAAATTTATAATCATTTCCCAGAATCTCTTCTTTCATGCTTTTTTTTATTTTAATATTGAATATTATGCAACTATAAAGATAACTCAAATCATAATCAACAATTATATTCTCAATTCTATTTTTATCTAATTTTAAAAGATTTTTTTCAAGTTTTTTAAGAAGAGAGTAATCATTTAAGAATAAAAAGATATCAAAACCAAGAGAAAAATATAACCAGAAATTATCAAAATATAGTTTATTTTCAATATTAACTTCCATATTTTCTAAAATCTTCAAAGCCAGATCATACTTTCCTGTTCTTAGAAAATATAGACCTTTAAATGCTAAATATTCATAATAAACTGGATATTTTGAAGGATTGGTAAGATTGTTTTCTATCTTTTTGATACATTTATTGGCACTTGAAAGCTCCCAGTTCTCTATATAATATGCCAATGCTTTTACATAAGAAAAAAGATATTGTTCATCTTCTATGGCATTTATAGTATATGCTTCATCTGCAAAATTCTGCAATTTATCAAGATATTCTAAAGCTTCTGGATGATTTCTATGTATCTGATGATAATTTAGTATTAAATTTGAATAACTAATAAGTAAAGTTGCGTATATTTTAAATTTTTCATTATAATAAATAGATTCTTTCGTATACTCTATGGATTTATTTCTACTTTCTTCGGTGTTAAGAGAATCATAATAAACAGCAAGATTGTGTGATGCCTTAAGATAAAATATCCAGTTTTTTTCTTCTTTTGAATCATTGTAAATAATTGACATTAATTGATAATAATCCTCAATACCCTTAAGTTTATCTTCCTGTTGATATCTTCTAAATGCTGCAAGGCCATATAAAAAAAACAAATATTGAAGGTTTGTATATTTATCGAGATACTTTAATACATATTGTAGCAATTCTCCCGCTTCCTCAACCCATATAAGAAGATTTGAATAAGTATAAAATAAAATTAATGCGACATCTGGATTATCAAGATATTTTTTTACTTTTTCTATATTTTCATCAAGTTCTTCGATATTATAACTTATTGCTGAACTAACAACAGAAATTAAAATTTCGAAAATATCTTTCTCATCTTTTTTTCTTTCTTTACAACTTTTGAAATTTCGAATTTTTTCCTTCAATTTTGCCAATTTTTTCAGGTCAAGAGTTGCTAATGAATAATAAAAATAGTCTTTAAATGATTGTATAAACTTTAATATATCCTCTTTAGGATTAACATTGAAGATTAGATCATAAACTTCATAATAGTCTGCATAATATTCGAAAATAGAAAAATTTTCATAGAAAAGTAATATTTCTTTAGATAATTTTTTTGAATTTAAGGTTTTAATATTTTTTATATAATTTTTTTTATCTTCTATTGAATTGCCCCAGTTTTCATAAAGATAATTCTGAAATTCGAGGTATTTTCTTTTATTTTCTGACTTTATCTTCTGTTCTAAAACTAGTTTAATTATCTTTTCACCCAGACCCAGAGAATTTATATTCTTATAAAACTTCAATATTTTTTTATTAATTAATGATAGATAGGTTGTTTTTCTAATTTTATATTTATCTATGGAATATAGTATTTGCAATGGAACAGGTTTTGAAAAAGTCAAGAAAATTATAATTGCTATTCTTTCTTCTTCTGTAAGATTATTTACACCATATTTTTCTGCTATATAATCTAAAAATTTATTTTTTATCTTTGTGCAGCAAGACTTTGACATTAGAAGTCTATTACTATCCGCCTTAAAATAATGAAGATTTCCTTTTATGAATAAAAGGAAATTTAAAAGAGTTGAAACAGAAAAATCAAAGCCAATATTTGAAAAGTCAAATTCATACCAGTTAAATGATAATTTTAATACAGATAAAACAGATTCTTCATCTATATAAACTTTATGATACTGCCAATCTAAATCTTTTTCATTTTCTATTGTTTCAACCCTTATAAGTTTTATTTTATCATTATAAATTTTACAAATTTTTAATAAATATGACTTTTCCTTTTCAGGAATATGATGATAATCATCAAATATAAGGTGAATAGAATCTTCAAAAATTTTACCATTTAAGTACAATTCAAGATCTGATATATTTTCAATCTTTTGACCAGACTTAAAAGTTAGAAATTCAAATAAATCATCTATTCTTTTTATATAAATAACATTTTGAACTTTTACCTTTAAAAAAGCATAAAAGTTATCTTTTAATGATTCCAGAGAAATATTATCTTCCCATAAAATTATATTTTTACTTGATAATTTTTCTATTATTTTTTCAAATTGATTATTTAACCTGAAAGAACTTACAGATGTAATATTTGAACCCTGGAAAAAATATAGATGTTGATCTTTAATATTTGCCTTTTCGTAAAGCCATTTTTTTAACATTAAATAGTCATATTGATTTTCATATGAAAAATTAAAAAAATCTATTAAGATTTGCTGTAAATTTTTATCTTTATCATTTTTTATATTTAATGAGTTTTGTATTAAATTGAAAAGTTGCTTAAAATCTTCATAATATTGATATTTACTAAGTCTGGCAGGAAAAATATCCAGCAAAACTGGATCTTCATATTCATTTATAAGAATGTTTTGCTTCTGAATATCATTATGACTAATATCAAACTGATGGAGGAAATTAATTGCATAGATTAATTTTGCTAAAAGATTTAAAATTTTATCTGGTTTATTTCTATTTTTCTTAATATAAATATCAATTGAAAGAGAATTGGCAACATATGGCATTGTATAAAACCAGATATCTCTTTCAAATGG
>JBKBTB010000021.1:0-14382 GCA_046291015.1 Exilispira sp.
ATACAGGATTATTTAGAAATAAAAAAACGGAGAGGGGGGGATTCGAACCCCCGATACCCTTTTGGGGTATAACTCCTTAGCAGGGAGCCCGATTCGACCGACTCTCGCACCTCTCCATTTAAATAGTAAAAAATAACAAAATTATTACAAAAAAATGATATTTATTTTCTTAATATATAAATATCACAAAATATGGGATTCAACAAATTGATAATAAAAAAAACGGAGAGAGAGGGATTTGAACCCCCGGTACCCTTACGAGTACAGTAGTTTTCAAGACTACCGCCTTCAACCACTCGGCCATCTCTCCATATCAAAAAAATAGCTTAATTTTATTTGTTGTCAATATCTTTTTAGCCCGAAGTAATATGATAAAATTTAACTATATTTAAATTATTAAAAAGTTAATAATATGTTTGATAAATTTTTTTCTTTCCAAATTTATAAATATAAGATTCTTGAAATTTGAAAAATTAAGGTTAATGTAAAGAAAAATATAAGGGTTGATATGAAACTTTCAGAAATTGTAGAACCTTTAAAACTTACAAAATATACGAAATTTGGAGGGGAAGAATTTGATGTAACATGGGGATATGCTTCAGATTTGCTTTCAGATGTTATGGGTAGAGCCGAGGCTGGTTCAATCTGGTTTACTATACAAAAACATCCCAACATTGTTGCTGTAGCGACATTAAAAGATCTTACAGCTATTATTTTAACTTCTGATTCAATACCGGATGATGAAACCATAGCAAAGGCTGATGAAAATGGTATCCCTATCTACTCAACATCCTATTCCACTTTTGAATCTTGCGGCATTTTATATGATCTTTTAAAAAGATAGTTTTAATACTTGCACTTTAAGATTGAAACCGCTGTTTAAAAGTTGTATTTATAAATTTATCTTAATTATGTGGAATAATATTAAATGATATTATTTTATGATATTTTATATATTGGAAATATAGTTCAATATAATTTTAGGTATTTATTTTATGATTGTTCTATTTGAATCAAGATTAAAAATTGTATTCATATTATTTATCATTCTTTTGATTATTATCTCTTTCAGAATGATTTATGTTTCTATTAAGATGTCAGATAGTTCTACGCCTTTTCAAAATACAATATCATCCATTCAAAGAGGAGAGATATTAGATAGAGATGGTAATTTACTTGCCGGTAATTTTTTGGTTTATACTGTTTTCATAGATCCATATGTAATTAATGATATTAATGGTGTAGCCGAAAAACTTGCACCATATTCTAATTATTCGAAAGAGAACTTGATCAGAAAAATTGTTGAAAATAAAAATAAAAGATATTTAGAGATAATAGATAAAATAGATAGAGAAAACCTGCAAAAAATCCTTTCATTCAAGATAAATGGAGTTTACTATAGAACAGATATTTTAAGAGAATATCCTCTATCCGAATCAATATCTCCTCTTTTAGGTTTTGTTGATAAATATAATAGAGGACTTGAAGGATTGGAGTTTTATTATGATCAATTTTTAACAAAAGGCGATGAATATAATATTAAACTCACAATTGATAGTTACATGCAATATATTTTATATAAAAAACTGAAAGAAAAAGCGGAGGAAGAAAATGCACAGTGGGGTCTGGCTTTAATATCTGATGCTTATACTAACCAGCTTTTGGCAGTGGTTAACTGGCCTTCTTTTAAGCCAGATTTATATATGACCTATCCCTTTGAAAAAAGAAAAAATCGTGCTTTATTGGATGCATTTGAACCAGGCTCAACTTTTAAGGTTTTTATTTCTGCGGCTGTGATTAATGAGAAAAAAATATCTTTCAATGATTATTTTTATTGTAGAGGGCAGTATAATGTTACTGAAAATATTGTAATAAAAGATACTGCCATACATGGTAAGGTAAATTTATATGATATTATAAGGCAATCCTGTAATACTGGAATAATAGAGGCTTCTTCTCTACTTAATTCTAAGGAGTTATTTTTATATTTAAGAAATTTTAATTTTGGAAATAAAACAGGTATTTCCTATCCAGCAGAACCAGAAGGTTTATTAAAACCATTAAATAAATGGACTAAGATGACAAGGGCAATTATAAATATAGGACAGGAAATTTCTGTTTCTTCTTTACAACTTGTAACTGCCTTTAACTCTCTTATTAATGGAGGAAATTTGTATGAACCAATCCTTGTTATTGAAAAGAATTATAAAAACTCAAAGATTGAAAAAACAAAATCTAAAATTATAAGAAAGGTTATATCAGCTGATACATCAAGTATAGTTAAAAATATTTTAATAGAGGCTCTTAAAGGGCACGATGCTACCGGGAAGGCGGCTTACACCGATAAAGCTATTGTTGGTGGTAAAACTGGAACAGCTCAAGTGCCTTACTATAATGAAAAAGGTTATGATCCCTATCAAATCCTCACATCTTTTTTAGGTTTTTTTGAAGTTGATAACAAAATATATACTATTTATATTGCCTTATTAAATCCAAAAAAAAATAGATATGGGGGAACTGCATCTGCCCCGGTATTCAAAGATGTTGTTGAAATTCTTGTACCTTACCTTAGAATCAAAAATTTAAGTCCTGATATTGTAAAATCAGATGATGATATGTCCAGGAATATAGAGTTTTTATATTCAAATGCATTAAAAAGAATAATAGATAATAATGTTGTACCAGATTTTACGGGCTTATCTTTGAAAGAGACAATATTTTTAGCATCTAAGCTTGGTATTAAAATAAAATTGAAAGGTTCTGGTTTTGTTTTTTATCAATCGATAAATGCTGGAAGTCCAATTACTGAAAATACAATAGTTGAGATTGAACTAAAATATAAGTAAAAAAATTTTTGCAAAAGACAGAATGACAATAAAATAAATATAATAAAATAGAAAATAAAATAGGAATAAAAGAAGAATAAAATAAAAATAAAATGAATAAAATAAAAATAAAATGAATATAAAATAAAAATAAGATGAATATAAAATAAAAATAAGATGAATATAAAATAAAAATAAGATGAGAATAAAATAAGAATAAAATGAGAGTAAGATAAAAATAAAATGAGAATAAGATAAGAATAAAAATAAGAATAGAAAATTAATAAAAAATGAATAAAATAGCGATGAAATAAAAATAAAATAAAATAAGGACAGAGCAAAAATAAAAAGGATAAAAAATGAAATATAATCGGGGAATTTGTGATATATAAAAGGAAAATTGTTTTTTTAAATTATAACAAAGTTGATCAAAAATCTACCGAGCTTTTATTTGATAGTAAATCAAACCTTATTCTGGATGATAGGATAAAATTTAATACTAACAATCAGGGTATTCTGATACCATACTATTTAGATAAAAATCTTGTTTCGAAGTATAATATTAATAATGAGGCAAAAAATATATTAACTACGCTATCTGAAAAATTAAAAAATACTGGAAGCAAGACTTCTTTAATCTTTTCTGTTGCAAATCCAGAAGTTTTTCTAAGTAATGATAATATAAATATTTTATGCATTGAATTTAGTAATAAACTATTAAAATATTATAAAGATTACCTTCTTGATAGAAAAGTTAGTTTTGAAGAAATTGATTTTAATGAGATTGAAAAGTATAAAGAATTTTTTGAGCAGCAGCTTCTCGATGAAAATTCTTCATGTTCATTCATAATCAATAATCTTTCAAAAAAAGATTTTCTAAAATTTTTACAGTATATACCTGAAAAAGAAATTGAAATTTATACAAATCCCGTATTAAAAAACCTTTTTGAATATAAAAATATAGAAAATCTATCGACACAAAATTTAAGAAGAAAAATCATAAATATAAATACTGCAAAAAGATTTTCGACTCAATGGTCTAAAAATTTTTTACAAAATAGCATTAAATACTTAAAAAATAAAGGAGTCGAACCTTTAATTGATTTATTGAACAATAAAATACCGGTATTGATAGTTGGAGCTGGTAGTTCGGTTGATGATGATATAAATATAATAAAAAGGCTTTGTGAAATCTGTCTTGTTATTGTACTTGATACAGCTTTGATACCACTATTAAAATTAAATATTATACCAGATATAATTGTCTCTTCTGATTCTCAATCTGTAAATGCATTATATACTACTAAAAGTCATATAAATGATTATGATAAAATTCCTATTTTAGTCACCATGCCAACGGTTCATCCAAAACTTATAGAGTATTATAAAGGTAAAATTGCTTTTTCATCTATACCTTTTGCTCTGGTTAAAGATATAGAATCATTTTCAAAAGGTAAAATAGAAATTGGTGCTGGCGGTACAGTATTTGCTCTTGCTTTAGAGCTTTCAATTCTTCTTAATCCTTCAGATATAATTCTTTCAGGAATTGACTTTTGCTATAGCAATGGGAAACTTCATTGCAATCATGCACTTTTTGATTTTTTAATTTATGGGAAAGTAAATTATATTTATAGTTATCAAACATTTATAACTAAAAGTATGTTGAAGGCAAATTCCTTTATAACAGTCAATGAATATGGAATCAAGACAAGAACCGATCCAAAATTTTTATTGTTTCTGGATTGGTTTAAAAGTCAGATTAATCTAAGTGAGAAGAAAAATAGAATTTATTTTATAAACAAGAAAAGCTATGGTATTTCAAACTTATCTTTTATGAAAGAAGATGCGATAGATAAGCTAATTGAAGAAAAACTTAAAGATAAGATAAATAAAATTAAAATAAGCGAAATACTTGAAAAAGTAAATTTTGAAGAAAAAGAAGAAAATTTATTTTTCGAAAAATATCTTTCATATCTTGAGAAAACAAAAATAGAAGCATTGACAGCTCAAAACATGATTCAAAGTGTATTAAAAAGGATTGATAAAGAAGAAAATATTCATAATGAATCTTTCCTTAGATTTTTCAATACACTTGAATCAAATTTGATTAATTTTAATTCATTAAAAAGATTTATAAATATGTCATTTCAGAATTATTTGCTTGAGGTACAATACGAAAAAAAGGAAATTGACACAATTTCATTTTATAAGAATCTTTTAAAGCAGATTAAGGATAATACAAGAATAATAGAAATTTTGATTAATAGACTAAAGATTATAAAAGAAAAGGTTGGAAGTATTGGGGAGGGTAGGATTTGAACCTACGAAGCCGCCTGGCAACAGATTTACAGTCTGTCCCCTTTGACCACTCGGGAACCTCCCCTTAAAGCTGGCGAAGAGACTTGAACTCCCAACCTGCTGATTACAAGTCAGCTGCTCTACCGATTGAGCTACGCCAGCAATTGTTTTAACTGCAACAAGTTAATTAATACAAAAAAATAACTAATGTCAAGGTAATTTTTTATGAAAAATGCAATTAAAAAACCAAAGATACTTATAATTGATGATGACAATGTTAGTATTCAAATAATCAAAAACTCACTTGAAGAATTTGGTTTCGATGTAATTGCTTTTAATGATTCTGTTAAAGGTTATAACTTTCTAATTCAAAAACCAGATGAATGTGAATGCTTGATTTTAGATCTTGTAATGCCTGAAATGGATGGATTTAATTTTATTGAAAGTCTAAAGAAAAATTATCCAAAAATTATAATTCCAATAATAATTTCTTCTGCAAATCAAGATCTTGAATCGATAAAAAAAACACTTGACCTTGGAGCATATGATTATTTTACAAAACCTTTAACAGATGATGATTTAAAAATAATGCTGCCAAAAAAGGTGAAAAATGCTGTTCAATTTACTCGAATGCAAAGAGAGATAATTATTCAAAATGAGAAGATGAAAAGAGATCTATCTTTAGCAAATCAATTCATGCTTAAAATGCTACCATCAAAATCGAATTATAGATATAATTTTTATTATAAATATTTGCCTTACAATGAAATTGGCGGTGACTTTATAGATTTAATAGAAAAAGATGATGGATTTATAATTTTGATTGCCGATGTTTCAGGGCATGGAGCTTCAGCAGCATTGATATCATCCTTTTTAAAAGCAGAATTTCAAAGATATTTCAATTTCCAGAAAGATATTCAAAAATTTATAAATTATCTGAATGCTGAATTTATTAACAATTTTGGAGACACATATTTTTGTACAATTTTTATTGCCAATTTTTCAGAGAAAAATAGAGAATTAAATTATGTAAATGCTGGACATCCTCCACCAATTTTATGTGTAGAAGGCAAGCCAATCTTTTTGAATACGACTGGAAGTATTGTCGGGGTAATTGAACATTCCTTTTTTTATTCTAAGAGTTTAAAACTAAAAGAAAATGCAAAACTGATATGTTATACAGATGGTATGTATGAATTCTGGCTGGAAGAAAAAGATGAAATATTCGGGTTACAGCGTTTATTAAAAGTTATTTGCAATATTTACAATGATTTAAATAAAAAGAATTCTTTTTCAATAGAAAAACTTGTCGAAAATTGTTTCAATTATTTAAATTATTATAGTAAAGGTGAATATGGGGATGATCTTCTTATGTTTGTTATTAATTTATGATATCAAGTTGTAAAAAAAAATACCGATATTATTATTAGATTTCCCCTCCCAGTTTTTCCAGAGGCCGACTCTTTCCCGGAGCCGGCCATTTTTTTTTAAATATTGATATAAATTATCTCTTGCATAAAAAGACAAATTTCGTAAATTTATAATATATGGGGGCATTTGTGCAAAAACAGATAGTGAGAAAAATATTATTTATATCTTTAATTGCAATTACAATTCTATTTGGAATTGCTCTTGGTTCATTATTTGCCTCTTTTCAGACCATTGACATAAGACAGATGGTTGAAGATTTCGAATTATCGGTTCCTACAAATATATATGATAGAAATCAAGAATTAATTGCTCAACTTTCGGTTGAACAAAGAGAAATAATACCATTAAAAGATATACCTGAAATAGTAATTCAAGCTTTTATTTCTTATGAAGATTCCGCTTTTTTCAAACATCATGGATTTTCTTTAAAAAGAACATTAGCGGCTTTATTTGGAGATTTGAAAAGAAGTATTCTTGGTGGTAAAGGATCTCTTCAGGGGGGCTCTACAATTACCCAGCAGCTTGCAAAAAGACTTTTTACATCACAGGAAAGATCTTTGTATAGAAAATTAAAAGAACTATGGTATTCTGTTCAACTTGAAAAATATTACTCAAAACAGGAAATACTGGAAATGTATTTGAATGAAATATATTTCGGGCATGGTGCTTATGGGATAAAAGCCGCTTCAAAACTATATTTTAATAAAGAAGTAAAAGATTTGACAATTGCTGAAGCCGCCATTCTCGCTACACTACCACAATCTCCAAAATATAATTCACCGGTTCTATATCCTGAAAATTCAAAACGAAGACAGAAAATGGTATTTAAAAGACTTATTGATAATGGTTATATAACACAAAAACAGGCAGATCAAAGTTATGAAGAATTCTGGTCTTCATATAGTCAGAGAACTTTCCCAACAGATTTTACTGCTCAATCTTTAACAATAAACAAGGCACCATATTATGTGGATGCTGTATTAAAAATGTTAAAAAGTGAAGGTTTTACAGATGAACAGATATATAGAAAGGGTTTAAATATCTATACAGCCTGCGATTTGCAAATGTATCAGGCTTCAGAAAAATATTTAAAGGATTCTCTGGCAAGATTAAATGAATCATATGGCAAACAATTTAAACCAATTAAAGAATCTCTTTTTAGAGAAGCCTATGATATTTCAGATTTATTTATTCAAATGACTAACTCTTCCCCATCTTTTTCATTATCAAAAAATAAAACAAAATTCAAACATTATTATCTTGATGAAGTTGTAAATACATTAAATCTTTTCAGTCTATCTTTTAAGGATAATGATTTAGGTTATTTAAGCGAAATCTGGACTTTAAGCTACAAGAATTATATAGAGTCCAGTATTTTACAGGGAAGCATAGTTACAATTGAGCCTCAAACAGGTTATGTACTTGTTCTGATTGGTGGGACTGGATTTACCAGACAAAATCAGCTGAACAGGGCTCTAAGCGGGAAATTTCAGCCTGGTTCTGGTATAAAGCCTTTTATATATGCTGCAGCTATTGAAGAGAAAGTATGTACCGCATCTACAGTAATTCTGGATGCACCAATTATATATAAGTTTTCTGAAGAAGATGTCTGGGAGCCCAAAAATTATTCCGGTGAATATAGTGGATATGTCAGGGTAAGAACAGCATTAATGCAATCTATTAATATACCAATGGTCAAGGTAATGGAATCACTGGGCATTTCAAAGGCAAGGAAATATTTATCAAGATTTTATTCTGTTAAAGAATCTGATATTCCTCCTTATCTTTCTACTGCATTAGGGACAATAGGTGTTTCACCTCTTAAGGCAGCAAAGGCGTATGCTGTTCTTGCAAATGGTGGAATTGATGTTTTCCCCATACTTATAAGAAGGGTTGAAGACAGAGAAGGAAGAACAATAAGAAATTTTGAAAAAGAGATTGTGGATAAATATAAAAATCTCGATCAAAATTCTTTAAGGATAGTTTCTCCTCAAGCAGCATATATAATTACATCTATTTTAACTGGTGTTGGTAAACCAGGAGGTACTGCTGCCGTGCTTTCAAATTATAATTTCCCATTTGAATTTGCCGGGAAAACAGGAACAACACAAAACTGGAAGGATGCATGGTTTAATGGATATACTCAAAATTTAGCAACTGTTATATGGATAGGATTTGATAGAAGTTCTTCTTTAGGGAAAGGCTTCACTGGCGGAGCTATTGCTGCTCCAATATGGGGAAATATTATGCAATATATCTATAAGGTATTAAAAATTCCAATACCAAATTTTAAGAAACCAGATGGGCTAATATGGGTTAATATTGATATGAACACCGGTTATTTAGCAGGCCCAGATACAAAGAAATCTATGATAGAGGTTTTTATTGCTGGGACACAACCAAAACAGATATCTGATGGTAAACAAATTTTTTCTCTTATTATGCCAGCAAATCCCATTGAGACTTTTACTCCGTTAGAAGGGACTTCAAGCAATACTACTAATCCATTTGAAAATTTACAGCAACAAAATAGTAATCAGGAAGACCCATTTGCAATTTTCAATACTTTACTTGAAAATCCTTCGACAAATACTAACAATACAGAAAATACAAATAATACAGATAATAACTCAACCAATAATTCAAACAACGCCAGCGATGATTCAAATAATTCGGATTAAAAATTTATAATTAAAATACTATATTTATAAAATTGGAGAATAAATAATGCCGTGCACCTGTATTATAGTTAACCCTAAGGCTGGTAAAAAAATTTTTGTTAGTCTTTATCTTCCTTTAGTATTATCTGTTTTTGATGAACATGATATATCTTATCATTTAGAATATACCAGACATATTTCAGATGCTACGGATATAGCAAGAAAATATAAGGATAAAATTGATTTTTTTACAATTTTTGGTGGTGATGGGACTATTAAGGAAGTTGTAGAAGGGATGCTTGAAAATCCTAAACCTATTGGAATTATACCTTTTGGAACTGTAAATGTTCTTGCCCTTGATTTAGGAATACCTTTTGATCCTTTACGAGCAGCTGCAACAATTGTTAAGGGAATAAAAAAAAATATTGATGTTGGTATTATAAATCAAAAACCATTTATATTGATGACTTCTATTGGAATAGATGCTGAGGCTGTTCATAATGTAAACTTAAATGTAAAAAAAATATTCGGGAAAATTGCATATATCACTTCA
Source organism: Exilispira sp. (assembly GCA_046291015.1). GTDB lineage: Bacteria > Spirochaetota > JAAYUW01 > JAAYUW01 > JAAYUW01 > Exilispira. Next base: position 9,768 of record JBKBTB010000021.1, read on the forward strand.
GCAATTAAATCATTGTTTATATATAGACCTCAGCTTTTAACAGTAAAAATTCTTGATAGGGCAATTGTCGATCATGGTTACATTACAATTATATCAAATTCGAAATTCTATGCAGGTAAATATACAATAGATGAAAATACTTCTATAGATGATGGACTTTTAAATATCTTTCTGTTTAAAAAGGGTTCAATTGTCGACACATTCAGGCTTTTCATGGGAGTTCTTACTAAATCTCATTTTAATATGAAAGATATTGCCTTTTATTCTGCATCAAAAATAATAATATATGCAAAAAAGAAGGCAAAGGTTCAGGTAGATGGAGATATTGCCAGTTATCCACCTTTAGATATTTCAATAAAACCATCTTTTTTGCCCATATTTGTCCCTGAAGACAAATACATAATGCCAGAAATGACTAAAAAATATATGAAAAGATTTTTCAAAAAACTAATCAAAGAAAGGAAGAGTTATCTTAAAAATAGATAGATATGCTTATAAAAATAATTTATATAAAAATGTAAATTTCAATCATAAAGCTCATTTATTAATGCAATATACTCTTTTGTCAGGTTTACATTTCTTCTTTTCATTATTTTTTCGATATTTTTTAAAAGTAATGAGTAATCATATCTTTTATTCTCCCCCCACATAGCGTGTGAAATTGTCTTGTTTTTTGGATTTTCAAAAAGAACTGTGCATTCTCCTATAATAGTTCCACAGTTTATCATCAGCCCTATTGAACATTTAACATGATCGCCAAATAAAGAACCCATTTTAATCTGTCCGCTATCTATGGTATTATTTTTTATATTAAATTTTATGTTTGAATAATTGTTTTTTAAATCAGATGTCGTAGTCATTGCCCCAATATTAACCCACTCACCAAGATAGGAATGTCCTAAAAAACCACTGTGATGTTTATTTGAAAAATCTGAAATTATTGAAGATTCAACCTCTCCAGAAATTCTACAGTTAAAACCCACTGTAACATCATCATGTATATAAGCTCTATCTATAACTGTAAAAGGTCCTATATAACAGCTTCCCCTTAATTCTGTAAAGGCATTTATTTGAGCATCCTTATCAATTATGATTAATCCATCCCTTGCATCTATAGAGGTCATCGGATGTATTTTAGCAGAAGGATGAATAAATAAATTTGCACCTTTATGTTTAAATTGTCTTATTCTTCCTTTTAGTAGCAATACTCTATCCTGCTCAATATATTTTTTTTGATTTGAAATAATATCAAATAAATAGTTTATTGATTCAACTTTATCGACCTTATCACATAAATTGAGTATTTCGGAATCGTTTGAGTGTTCATATAAATTTTTAGGATTAATTTTAGAAAGCAATTTTTTATTTACCCTGATAGCAAGTATCTCATTTTTTTCATTACAGAGAGCACAATTCTTATTAAGTTTGGTAAGGTTTATAAAATCAATTATTCTGCTGTTTACAAAAAGCACATCTTCTGAAAAATCATAAACCGCATTATCAAAATCATATCTGGATAAAAAATATGAAAGTTGATTTTTTCTGGCAATAAAAGATATTGATTCAATTTCATCTTTAAAAAAAGATTTAAGATAAAATAATTTCTGATATATTTTTAAAAAACCAGCATAAAGATCAAATATTGGATGAAAAGTAGATAATGGATAAAAAAGATTATGGTAATAATCTTCATATAAAACTATTCTCATCTTTAACCCCTTTTCTGGCATCAAACTTTTTTACAATATGAAATCATATTTCTTAATATATATGAAATCATAATTCTTAAATGGGAAAATTAAGCTAATATGCGATTTCACCCTTAAAATAGGTATTTAATACTTTTATATCCAGAATTTCATGAGGATCTTTTAATTCAAAAATATCCTTGTTTAATACAATAAAATCTGCAGAAAAATTCTCACTTAAAATGCCACAGTCATTAAACTGACTGAATTGATGTGAAAATGTGGTATAAGCTTTTAATGCTTGAAAAATCGATATGGATTCGTTTTGGTTTAAAATCTTTTCCTTTGAAAGGTTGAAGCCCTGATGTTTTATCGCGCAAAAAATTCCATAAAAAGGATTTAAAGGTGCAACCGGATAATCTGAAGAAAAGGCAATTGAAATTTTATTATTCAATAATGAATTAAACCTATAAAGAAGATTTATTCTATCCTTTAATAACCTGTTAGCACTTGAAATATCCTGATCTATATGAACAGGTTGCATAACTATTTTTATGTTAAGAAATCTTAATTTTTGAATTGTTTCATCTGTCAATGTTTGAGCATGTTCCATTCTAAGAGGTATCTTACTATCGAGATTTCTAGCAAATTCGAACAGGTTTGCAATATCAAGGGTTGCTCTATCTCCAATTGCATGAATTGTAAGACCAATCTGATGTGATATGGCTTTTTCTGCAAGATAGAGTAATCTTTCAAAATCAATATTGGCTTTACCAATATTATCGGTATTATCATACGGGAAAAGCATTAGCCCTGTTTGACTTCCAAGAGAACCATCATAAAGTATTTTTAATCCACCAATTCTAAGCTGATCGCTACCCATACCTGTAGATAGGCCAAGAAAAATAAAGTTATCGAGAGCATCTTCTGGTATTGATATAGAGGATCTAAAAGACAATCTATCGATTGGTATTTTCTGAAGGTATCTAAATGGTGAGTCAGAATAAATGCTTGAACAGTCGGTAATAGCCGTAATTCCATAACTATTGAATATCTTTACAACTTTTTCTATATTCTGTAATATTTGCTCCTCATCAAGTTGATAGTTTATTGAAATTAAAAATGCAATATATCTTGCAGCATTTTCCTGAAATATCCCTGTAAGATCTCCATTATTATCCTTTATGACTCCTTCGAAAAATTGCTCTTCTTTTAGATTTAATTTATTTAAAATATTTTTATCTGGTTTTTCAACATTTAGCGTACGCATGGCATTTTTATTGAGCCAGACACTATGGTAATCTTTTGAAAAGAGAATTATAGGTGTTTTATCAAGTTCTTTTAAGTCAAAAGCAGATGGATTATCAAATCTATCAGACCAGTTATTCTTATCCCAGCCTCCACCTAAAACCCATCTTTTATCGTTAATATTAACTGTTTTATGATAAAATTCTGTGATTTCCCTTAAAACCTGCTTATAGGATGTGGTTTTACTTAAATCTATATCATCAATGTGCATTACAGGATACATGAAATGAACATGAGAATCGCAAAAAGAAGGAATGCAAACATTCCCATCAAGATCAATAACTTTGATATCATATCCCTTTTTAAAAAGTCTTTTAAGTGGAATCTCTTCGTCTGAAGTGAAGGCAATCTTTCCATCAATACTAAGTAGATGAGAAAAATAATCTTTTTCCGAAAGTAGAGAATAGAATTTTCCATTTTTAAAATATTGTATTTTCATAAAAATTCCTTATAAAAATTTTGCATTAAACAAATATATTGTCAAATTCAATTGATATTATTGATAATTAAATAATGTCGAAAATGAAAAAAAATATTATAAAAAGAGGTGAATAAATTTGGTAAAAAAGAGATTTTTTATTTTTTTAGTAATATTGCTCGATTTTTTATTTATTTCTCAATCAATATATACAAAAATTTATTATGAAGGTTCTCAAAATCAGTGGAATAATATTTATAAAATAAATAATCTGGAAGAATTAAAATTCAGAAACATGGTATCATACAGGATAAAAGAAAATGAAAGAGAAGAGGATGCATTTACAGATCTGATAATTCACTTTAATGAAACAAAAAAGGAAAATTTTCGAATAATCGGTAATTATAAAGTATCAGATTTACTGTATATTCCAAATATTGATAATAAAGTTTATGGCGAAGCATCTGCAAATTTTTCATTGACACATCATAAGGTAAAATTACTTCCAGAAAAAAATTCAATACTTTATCCCGGTAATTCAATTGGAAATTTTACAATATCTTTCTGGGTTTATCCTCAAGCAAGTTATGAAGGGAACGAACTTCTATCTTACTATAGTCCGGCATACAATAGAGTTAATGAAAAGATAGAATATACCGGTTTCAAGATTTTTCTCATCGGCAATGAGGTAAATATAAAATTTGATAATATCTTTTTTGTAAAAAATATCCCTATTTCATTTGAAATAAACACCGGTATTAATCTTGATATTGTTAAATGGCAACATATTGCATTTACTTATAATAAATATTCCGGTAAATTTATCTGTTATAAAAATAATCAGAAAACCGGTATATTCTATTTTACAGATTCCGGAAAAGAAAAAGGTACCTTACTGGAAGGTAAAATTCCGGAAGATTTAAGAACATATTTAATTATAGGGCAGAGTTTTCTTGGAAATATAGATGAATTTGTTATTGATAAAAGGATAATAGATGAATTTGATCTTGCCCAGTATAAAAGAGAAGGTGGATATTTAATTTCAAAAGTTATTGATTTAAATTATTACACATCAAAAGTTTTTAAATTTGAAACTAAAAGCATAACGGAAAATAAAACTTCACTTGTCATTTACTATAGAATAATGGAAGATTTTTATGATGAAGATGATGGAGTAATCCCATGGAAGCAATATGAGACA
>JBKBTB010000245.1:0-2822 GCA_046291015.1 Exilispira sp.
AAGACTTGATAATCTTTTAATTAATCTTAAAAATATTTATGAAATAAATGAGGTAAACTTTAATAGACTTAAAAACTATATAGCCGAAGGTAAATTTTATGAAAGTTATCTCGATAATAATAAATTGTTGGTTTTAATACAAAAACTTGCTATTACTAATAAAAAAAGGGATATTTCACTCGAAATTGAAAACACAAAAGAATTGATAGATGAGACAAAAAAAATATTAAAGAACAGTTTTGATGATTTTTATAAAGATTTACTGAAATATTCGGCTGATATTCAAATTAAATTGAAAGAAAATGAATTAAATTGCGATAATAATTATAAGGAATTGATGTGAAAAAAACAACTATTATTTACCTATTTTCAATTTTGCTGATAGTCCTGTTAATTTTAACAACTAATCAACTGTATGGAAAAGATAGAAATTCAAAGACTAAAAATTCTAAAGAGGAACTTTCTATTATATTAAAAGATAATTGGATTTATACAGATGAAGATAACGATGGAAGTAAAATTGAATTTTCAAAACCAGATTATTCACCTTTTGGCTGGCGAGAGATAAAATTACCGGCGGCTGCGTTCTTCTTTAATATTGAAAAAAGCAGGTGGCTCTGGCTTAGATCTGAATTTGAAATACCAGAAAAACTTAAGGGTAAAAATCTTGCACTTTTTATGGGGAAAATACCGGCAGCTGCTAATATATATATAAATGGTTATCTTGTTGGAACTTATGGTTTAATGCCTCCAGATAACTTTTTTGCTAATCCCAATATCTCCAAATATTATACTTTATCTTCTGATATACTGAATTTTGAAGGCAAAAATCTAATCGCGATTCAATTTTATAGCGAAAGGCAAAGAGGGACTATAAATTCTGTTGAGATAATGCAAAACAATAAGGCTCAGCTGAATAATTTTATCTATTATTTTATTGGTTCTATGATCCCGGCTTCTGCAAGTGTTTTAAGTCTTGTTCTCTGTATATATTATTTGATATTATATTTTAGAAGTAAAGAAAAAAAATATAATATATTTGTTTCGATTTCATCTTTTTTGATGACAATTTATTATTCTCAACTCTATATTGAAATTTCTTCGATACCTTATATTATTTTTATTAAAGCCTGTTTTTCATCTTCTTATCTTGCTGTATGCCTTTTGATCTTTTACTTTCAGAATTTTTTCAAAATTCATGATAAAGTTAGATTAAAATATCTTATATTTATAGTATTCATATCTATTGTTATTTATTTGTTTTCTCTTAAAACTCTTGCAAAAGTAGAAATAATAAATGATAGCTTTTTGCAGTCAATAGTTCTTGGATTAACATTTATATATATGTTTTATCTTGGTATTATTGCTATTATTAAGAAAAAAAAGTATAGTCATATACTATCGCTTGGACTTATTTCAGTAATATTTTTTGCTTTAAGAGACATTGTGATAGCAGCAATAGGAGTTCAACCTAAATTCTGGACATCTTCAATCGGAATGGTTATATTCGTTTCTACAATTCTATTTAGTTCGGCATCATCCCAGGTTGACTCAGAAAAAAGACTGGATTCACTTGTCAGAGCTCTGGCTGAAGAGAAAGGTTCATTTGCAAAAAAGGTAAAGGAAAAAACAGGTGAAAATTTAATATTACTTCAGGATTTGAAAAAGTCTATAACAGATCATTCTGAAAAATTGTCCAGTAAATCAAAGGAACTTGCCGTATCAGTAGAAGAGATTTCTTCTACTCTTGAAGAACTTTCTGCATCAATAAATTCGATAGCCCAGACTGCAGAGCAGACTGCGAAAGAAGTTGAGCAGATCGTTAAAAAAGTTGAGTTTGGAACAAAATCGATGGAAGAAAATATAGAAGCTTCTGAACAACTTGTAGAATTAACCAGTGCGATTAAAAATTTTACAACAATGATTCATGATATTACAGATCAGACATCATTACTCGCTTTAAATGCATCTATAGAGGCAGCACATGCAGGAGAACTGGGCAAAGGATTTACAATTGTTGCTAAAGAGATAAAAAAACTTTCTGAAAGATCTCTTGATGCTGCAAAAGAGATTGAAGATACAATTGAAGTCTCAAATGAAAAGATATTTTTAACTTATGAAAAAAGTAAAAATGCTGGAGAAATTTTTAATACAATAAGAAATCAAATTCAAATTTTTTCCGAGACATTTTACAGGATTACGACAGCGACAAAAGAACAGGCTAAAGGTTCAGATGAGGTTGTTAACACTCTTGCTGAAATTTCATCTATATCTGAATCAGCAGTTCAAATTTCTGAAGAACTGGTTCAAATTTCTCATACTCTTTCAAAAATCTCGGAAGCTCTTCTATCATTAAATGAATAAGAATTTCATAAATAAAAAGAATAAAAGTACTGGTAAAATTAGTAACTTAAAATTATTAAAATTAATAGAATTTTTAATGAGAAGATTTTAATAACCATAGAAAAAAATTTATAAAATTATAGAAAATTATTTATAATAAGTTATAAATAGATTGAGTTGAAAAATTTCGAAAAATTATTTTTTGAATAAAAACAAGTAGATATCCAATAATATTCTCTTAAAAAGTGATTGCCTTCTATTAAGGATAAACTTAATGAATCTAATAAATTTACGATATGAGGTAAAAAGATTTTTAGGCAGTGGAAATTATGGTTTAACATATCTTGTTTATGACAGAAAAACAAAAAAAGATGTAGCATTAAAAATATCTGATATCAATGCATCCTCCAGAAAGATTGTTTCACAATTGATTCAACAATTTTATACATTAAAACAGATAAATAATCCATTTATAATAA
>JBKBTB010000022.1:0-14357 GCA_046291015.1 Exilispira sp.
ATTGAACAGAATGTTGAGATTGAAGATGAAACTGAAGATCAAGCCAAAGAAGAATCTGAAGATGAATTTGAGGAGATAGAGTCCTATACAGCCTGCCCGTATTGCAATAAAAAAATAGATCCAGATGCTACTGAATGTCCATATTGTGGTGTAAAATTTGCTGATCAGGAATAAATTTTAATATAAATTGCCTTTTGAAAATAATATGATAGTTTATAAGTGGGAGTTAAAAATATTTTATGAATAGAATTAAAATTATTACCTATTTGAAGAAGAATGAACTAAGTGATATTCAAATTAAATCTTTACTTGAAAGATTAAAATTAAATCCAGAAGAATTACTTAATGAAGAGATTAAAGAAAAAATTGATAATGAAATTGAGATTTACAAAAAACCGCAAAAAAAGGTTGTTATCAAACGAAAGATTATAAAGAAAGTTGCTATAAAAGCAGAAGAAGTTTCTACAGAAGAAAAAATAGAGGAAAAAAAGGAAGAATCCATAATTTCAACTCCCACAGCACATTCAAAAGAAATTAAACAGGATGAAGCTGTTTCTACCTCTAAAGAAGAAAAGGTAGAGGAAAGTCTGGAAGAAAAAGTCAGTATAAAAAAAGAAACTGAGATAAATATTGATGAAACGAAGATAAAAGAATTAAAACAAACAAAAGAATCAAAACAAATAACTGAGATTGAAGCGCAAGAACAATCTGAACCAGCTGCAATTACTACTGAAACAGAAAAAGCCAGAACATCATTTTCATACAATAAAAAATATACCTATACACCATCTGTCAATACTGCTAAAACTGAAACTGATCATCATAAAAAAAGAATATTTATTAAGAAACCAGCTGCAAAAAAGGAATCTGAAAATAAACGAGAAGAGGATAAAAAGCAATATCAGAGATTTAACCAGCAGAAGCAGACTACTTTTGCTAAAACATTTAAGAATACACCAGTAATTCAGGTTCAACCTGTTGTAACAAATTATCAGAAAAATAAGAAAAAACATGATCTTTTTGATTATGAAATATCTGAAAAAGATGAGCTTCATGGTAAATTAAATAGGGGTACAAAGAAGAGAAAAGATATTGATTTTGCTATACCAGAAGAAATTGAAATTCCTGAAACAATTACAGTTTCCGATCTTGCCAAGAAAATGAATATAAAAGCCAATGTTCTTATTCAAAAACTTTTTGAAATAGGAAATACAGTTACCATAAATCAGGTTCTGGATGCTGATACTGCAGAAATACTTCTTTCTTACTTTAATTGTAAAGTTAAAAGGACATCCATGCTTGATTCCATCAAGATACCTGTTCAAACTGACATAAAACCAATTCTTCAGAAAAGACCTCCAATAGTTACAGTTTTAGGACATGTCGATCATGGAAAAACCACACTTTTAGATAGAATTAGAAAAACAAATGTAGCTGCCGGGGAGGTTGGTGGTATTACTCAAAGGATAGGTGCATATAAGGTTAAGATAAGAGATGAAGAAATTGTATTTATAGATACACCTGGGCATGAAGCTTTTACATCGATGAGGGCTAGAGGTGCAAGTGCAACAGATATTGCAATATTAATTGTTGCCGCTGATGATGGCGTTATGCCTCAAACCATTGAAGCATTAAATCATGCAAAAGCAGCTAAAGTACCAATTATTGTTGCCATAAATAAATGTGATAAACCAGGAGCGAAGATTGAAAAGATAAAAACAGATCTCGCTAATCTTGATTTACTCCCGCAGGAATGGGGTGGGGATACCATTTATGTTGAAATTTCTGCATTAAAAGGTACAGGGATAGATCAGCTTTTAGATTCAATTTTACTTATTGCTGAACTACTGGAACTAAAAGCAGATTATAACCCTAAAAAATGGGCTGAAGGTATTATTCTTGAATCTAGGCTGGATAAAGGAAGAGGAATAATAGCAACAGTTCTTGTAAAAAACGGTATTTTAAAAGAAAGAGATGTATTTATTGCCGGTAATTATGAAGGGAAAGTTAGATCAATGATTGATGAAAATGGTAAGAAACTGGAAAAAGCTTATCCTTCAACCCCGGTAGAGGTGATAGGTTTTGAACAATTGCCAGAAGCCGGATCAATATTTAGTGTAGTTGATTCAGAAAAAACGGCTAAAGAGATTGCTAGAAAAAGAAGAGAACTTGAAAGCTTTGAAAAGCAAAAAGAAAGCAGTGTAAATCTTGCAAATGTTTTATCAAAAATTAATAAAGGAGAGGTAGGGCAGCTAAATCTCATAATTAAAGCAGATGTTCAGGGTATGGCTGAAGCTCTTAAAACTTCCTGTGAAAAGTTATCTGTGTCTCAAATTAATGTAAATGTTATACATTATTCTGTTGGTGCAATTACAGAATCTGATGTAAACCTTGCGGTTACTTCAAAATCCATAATAATTGGATTTAACACCAAACCAACTAAAGAAGCTCAGATAATTGCTGAAAGGGAAGGGGTAGAAATAAGAAAATATAATATAATTTATGATGTTATTGAAGATATTAAAAATTCTATTACCGGACTTGCTGCTCCAAAAATAAGAGAAGAAATAATTGGTGAAGTTGAGATAAGGCAAATATTTAACATTCCAAGCATTGGTATAGTCGGTGGCGGATTTGTTACAAAAGGAGTTGTTGCAAAAGATTCTCTTTGTAGAATATATAGAGATAATATTGTCATTCATACCGGGAAGCTTGCTTCACTTTATCATTTTAAAAATCCTGTTAAAGAAGTCAAACAGGGGCTTGAATGTGGGTTAACCATAGAAAAATTTAATGATCTGAAAGAGGGCGATATACTTGAAATTTATAAAAATGTAGAAGAAAAGGTAAACTTTGAAGAACTCGCTGCTGTTGAAAAAGAGAATAAAGAAAAAATTTAAAGATATTATAATTATGGAAGAAAATTTTAAGAATCTCAGATTAGCAGAAGCTATTTGTCATATCGTCCAAACAGCCATAAGATATGAAGTTGAGCATAAAGATATCCATAATGATACAGTTGTCACTAAAGTAGAACTTTCAAAAGATAGACAATATGCAAAAATCTTTATTGTCCCTTCTTCAAATGATAAAAATTTAAATGATAAAGAAATTTCAGCTTTTAATAAAATATCTGGATTTTTTAGAAAGAAAATTGCAGAAGGTATAAGGGTTAGAGCAATTCCAGATATCACTTTTGTCATTGATTATGGATTTAGAAAAGGTGAAGAAGTACTGGATCTTTTGAAAAAAATATAAATATATGACAGTAATTTCCAATAATATAATTGATGATTATCATAAAATTGAGAAGGATTTTATACTTAACATTGGTAATTTTGATGGTTTTCATTCAGGGCATCAGCAGATTATTAATAAAACAGATCAAATTGCAAAAACAAAAAATTACAAAAAAGCAATAATAACATTTAGCAATAAACCAGCTGCTTTGTTTGAAAAAAAATTCATAAATACTCAAATCTTTCCATTAGAATCAAAAATTGATTATCTTAAAAAACTTAAAGAAGATTTTGTTTTTATATTTGAATTTAACTCTGACTTACGAAATATGAATGCAATTGAATTTGTGGAATTTTTATTATCAAATAAATATTTAAAAGAAATAGTAGTTGGAGAAAACTTTACTTTTGGAAAAGAAAAAAGTGGTAATGCAAAACTGCTAAAAAATCTTATGGAGAAAAAGGATGTTAAGGTAAGTATAATTCCACTGATGTATTCAGATGGTCAACTTGTTTCTTCAACCATGATAAGGCAGCATATTTTAAGTGGAGATTTATCCATAAATAAATATTTAATAGAACCTTTTTATATACTGGGTCTTGTAGAGGCTGGAAAACATTTTGGTAGATTGATTCAATTTCCAACTGCAAATATTTATATCTATGATCAGATAAGACCAAAACCAGCTGTTTATGCTACCATAACTTCTTATAAAGAAGATGAAAATATTAAAAAAAATAGATATGATTTTTCAATGACTTTTGTTGGATTAAATGGTGAAATAGAGACTCATATTTTTGATAAAAAAATAAATCTTTACAATAAAGAAATTAAAGTATATTTCATAAAATATATGAGAGATATAATTAAAATTGAATCATTAACTCATCTTGAAAAAGTATTAAAAGATGACAGGAAAAAAGTTTTAAAATATTTTCAAAGTTTAGCCGGTGAAAATCCTTTTGATGCAAAATTATTTTTAAAAAATTATCACAGGAGTATTATAAATGTCTTTGAATAATATTGATAACAATAAAAATGAAAATATTAGTGATATTGAAAAATATCCTTATGAAGAATATGCTTTAATAGTTGATTCATTAAAAAGTGAAATATTAAATAGAGTAAAGGTTAGCGATAATATTTTAAATCTTTTATTGACTGGATTTTTCTCCGGACTTCACATTCTTTTAGAGGATTATCCTGGAACCGGGAAAACAACATTAGCAAAAACATTGATAAATACCATAGATGCAGAAGATGATCAATCTTATAATTTTAAGAGAATTCAATTTACACCGGATTTACTTCCTTATGATATAATTGGAAATGAAATTTTTTCCAGAGAAAAAGAGCAGTTTATATTTATAAAGGGACCGGTCTTTTCCGGAATTTTGCTTGCAGATGAAATAAATAGAGGAAATCCAAAGATCCAATCAGCTTTACTGGAAGCCATGGGAGAAAATCAGGTTACCGCTTTTGGCAAAACATATAAGTTACATGAACTTTTTTTTGTTATTGCTACTCAAAACCCGATAGAAGTTGAAGGTACCTTCCCTCTCCCAGTATCTTCTCTGGATAGATTTGGTATGTGTTTCAGTCTTGGATATCCTTCAAAAGATCAGCAAAAAACAATACTAAGTCAAAATTTAATTGATTTCAACCCATCAATAATTAAAAAAACTATAAAAATATCCCAGATAATTGAGATAAGAAAATTTATTAAAAAGATTTATATAGATGAAAAACTAATAGATATAATCAATTTAATAGGAATAAAATCAAGAGAGGACCACAATTTTACTCATGGTTTTTCTGTAAGAGCTCTTTTGCATTTACTAAATGCCACAAAAGCATATGCTTTTATAGCTCGAAAAGGTGATTTTTGCATTGATAAAGATATAAAAGATGTATTTGTGTCTGTTATTTCTCATCGACTTCATTCCAGTAAAGAAAAAGAATATCTACCAGAATTTTTAGAAAATATATTTTCAGAAAGGTTACTTTGATGATTATATTATTTGCTTTTTTATTGTTGTTAAGCTTTTTCTTCATATCAAATTTGATAATTAAATCGATTTTTTTCTTTATTTTGATTTTATTTTTAATTCTATTATTATATTATCTCATTTTCTTTTTATATCTTTTTTCAAAAAAAAAGAGTATACGGTCAAATTTTCAAATACCTGAAGAAATTTATAATAGTTTAATTACATTTGAATACAGGATCAGTAGAATATTTTTTTTTACACAGATGAAAATTGTTTTGATTTCAGATAAATGTGAAATTTTTTTTAGTTATGATATAAAAAAGGGGATATTTAAGGCTTTACCATTTTATAGAGGGAAGCATAAAATTAAAAAATATCATATTCTATTTACCGATCCATTAAGGTTTTTAACTATTCGGCAGGATTTAAGCAGAAAAGACTTTTATAACTATTATAGATTTGGTTCACAGGGTGTAAATCAGGGAATTTTGCCATTAACGAGTAATGATATTAGAAAATTTCGGAGTATGGACGAATCTATTATGATAAGGGATTACCTGTTTGGGGATGATGTTAGAAAAATTTTGTGGAGAGTATATGCAATCTGTGATGATATCAAAGTCTTAACCAACTGGCTTGAAAAAACATCATATAACTTTTTGTCAATCTATATTTCTGGTCTTTATAGTGAAGATTATTTTTTTTCAAATCTAATAATATATAAAATTTATCATCTTATAAAAATACTTCTTCAAAATAATTTTAATCTTTCTATTAATGGTATAAATTTTAATGATAAAGATGATAGATCGATACAGAAAGAAATCTTCAAAATTTATGAAAAAGAAAAAGAGGGAGGATTTACATTTGATTATCCTCAATCTTCAATTCTTCTTTTTACTGCATTATCTGTAAAGGGAAATCCAGCAAAAGAGTTATGGATTCCAAAAAATAAATATATTTACTATTTAACCTTAAAAGATTTTTTTACAGTGGATAAGAAAACTTATTACAATTCTTCACGATTTGTTAGTTTGTTTGTTAAAAAACCAGAACTTACCAGGATTGCAAAATTTTATTTTTCAAATTATTGCGATTTAGATATTTTATATGAAAAAAGGTATCAAATTGTTTAAATTATATTTAACCTTTTTTATTAAAAGAAATAAGATTCTTCTATTTTTATCTTTAATCTGCTCTATCATATCTTCAGTTTTATTATATTTTATTACTAAAATTCCTTTTTTCTTATTTGTATTTTTTCCGACTTTAATTTTATTATCTTTTAATTCAAAGTTATTTAAAAATTTTACAACTTTATCTAAAATATTAATTCTAATATTTTCATCTATTCTTTTACTTTATATTTTTTCCATTTTAGCCAGTTTTATATTACAAAAAGGGATTTTCTTAAGTCTGGTAATTTTTTTTTATTCTATTTTATTTAATTTATTTAGCATTTTATTATACTTTATTTTTAAGTTTATTTTAAAAAATGAATATCTTTACTTAAGTTTTGCTTTATTATTATCATTTATAACATCTATCCTTGCAGATTCAGTTATAGTTTCATTAATTGTTTTTTCCTTTTCTATCTTTGTTTTTTTTATTGCTTATTACATTTTAAGTACAAATACTGGTTTAAGGTTCAATACAAAAACAATTTTTTTTATTTTGCTTGTCATTATAGCAATAATTTCCTTTTTTCTCGTTCAGATTTCTTCTAATAATAAAGAAGGAAATCTTTTGACAGAAAGATTATTTAAGTTTGATTTCAATGATCAGGTAAACTTAAAATCTGACTATAAATTCAAAGGTACTCTTTTGTTTATTGCAAAATTAGATAGATCAAAATTATTAAAAGCGGTGAGTTATCCAGAATTTTCAAGAGAAAAAGGTTTTTATTTTAAAGACAGGGATCTTCCATTTCCTTTAGAATTAATTGATAAAATCTGGGAAGATCATTCATATATAAAAGGTGAAAGAGTTGATGAAAATATTATGGTATATAATTTGAATTTAAAGGAAGGAATTGTATTTGGTCCAAATGAGCCATATAAAATAATACCATATATGAAAATCCAGACATCAAAATTTAGCTCAATATTTTCAGAATATTCCAGATCTTTAGTTATTTCGAATTTAGATGATATTTCTTTTTCTATAGATAATTTAAGCAAGCAGGATTATCTAAGATATACATTTACCGATAAAAAGGATCCTTATATAGAAGAATTTATTGAAAAATATAAGGATTATTATCAATCAAAAAAGGATTTTATAATTTTTTTCTATAATTATTTTAAGAAAAATTATTTTTATTCCATTTCAACTTCTCAGAAAGAAGGTTATGAGGGAATATTATCATTTTTATTTAAGACAAAAAAAGGTTATTGTACCCATTTTGCTTCAACTTATGCTCTTTTACTGAGATATTATGGCATTCCTGCAAGAGTAGTTGGTGGTTTTAAGGCAATTGAAGATAATAAAATACTGGATTATTATAGATTTTATGATTTCAATGCACATTCATGGGTTGAAATTTATACCGATGAATATGGCTGGATTGCAGTCGATCCTACTTCAGATAGAGTTGATGAAGATGAAATGCTTCCATTCGAAAAACCTCTTGATCAGGATGAGTCTTCTCTTTTAGAAGAAATTCTTAAAATAGAAAATGATCTTGTTCCAGCCAGAAGCAAATTGGAGGATATATCAAATAAAGACAAAAAGGATCAAAAAATTCCATTTGAAAATTTTATCTTCATTATATCTATCTTAATTATTCTACTGCTTTTATTTATCCTAAAAGATTATATAACAATATTTATATCTTTAATTTTCCCGGAGTTTATAACTAAATCATTAATTATATACATAAAAAGAATTGCTAAATTATTAAAAAAAGATTTTATTACCGCAGAGCAATTGAAAGATCTGAAAATATATCTTGATCCGGTTCATACTCATAAGCATTTTGATGATTTTGCACTAATATACAACAATATAATGTTTGCTCAAAGTTTTAAGATAAAAAGCTTTATCAATAAAAATTATAGCAAACTTGCATATGAAAGCTATCTAAAAATAGTTAAAGATATTAAAAGAATCAATAAAATTAATGATAAAGAAATAATTGATTAATAAGGAATAATAAAAACAAGATCAATTATGATTTTAATAAAATTTTAATATTTATTTAATATTTATGAATAAAAATTTATAATAATAAGATGAAAAAAAAATTCTTTATTTATATTATAGCAACTCTTTCGATGTTATTCTGGGGGCTTTCATTTGTATGGGTAAAAATAGTTTATCAATATTACCGTCCATTTACTGTAGTTACTATAAGATTACTTTTGGCTTCGATTTTACTTTTAATCTATCAATCTATTTTTAAAGATAGGCAAAAAGTATCTATTTCTGATATTCCCAAATTCATCCTTCTTGCTTTTTTTGAACCTTTTTGCTATTTTCTGGGAGAAAGTTTTGGAATGCAATATGTTTCATCGACAATTGCAAGTATAATAATTGCAACAATTCCGGTATTTGCTCCAATTTTCTCTTTTATTTTTTATCGAGAAAAATTATCTATATCTGGAATTTCTGGTTTAATTATATCGGTTACTGGTGTAATTCTTCTTGTTGTCGATAGAAACCTGAATTTAAGTGCTCCATTAAAGGGGATACTTCTTCTTTTATTTGCAGTTGTTGCTGCAATAGGTTATGGAATAGTAGCAAAAAAACTTACATTTTCATATGGTTCTGTGACAATAATTAAATATCAAAATGGATTTGGTTTTTTCTTTTTTTTACCATTTTTTCTGATTTTTGATTTAAATCATTTTTTAAGCATAAAGCCAGATATTAGATTAATCTCAAATATTTTAGCCCTGACAATTTTTGCAAGTGTATTGGCATTTATACTTTTTACAAAGGTTCTTCGTGAACTTGGGATTAATTCTGCAAATATTTTCACAAATCTTATCCCCATATTTACAGCCATTTTTTCTTTTTTAATATTGAAAGAAAGGTTTAATTTGCAGAAGATAGTCGCAATAATACTTGTTATTGCTGGAGTATTTGTTTCACAATTAGATTTTAAAGGAAGATTAAAAAAATTTAAAAAAATTATTTCGGTTCGGGAATAAGGTATAAAAATTATTTAAGATTAAAAGTTAGAAATAATTTATAAAAGTTATTTAAGATAAATAGATAGAGTAATTATACAGAAGTTGTTAAAAATAATTAATAAGCAATAATTAATATAAACAGTTATAAAGTATGAATAGTTTTTTAATATAAAAAATTAATATTCCAATAAATTGAAATAATTATTTAAAAGCGATTATCCTTTTATACAAATAATTTTTCAATACAAAATGTTTGCATATAGATAAATATTCGCATAAATAAATACAAAAAGGAATAAATTTTATGAAAACTCTTGTTGATGTTCAGAATAGAAAAGCAAATCATCCTTTTACAATAGATCATGTTGGAATTAAGGGTATAAAATATCCAATTGTTGTATATGATAAGAAAAATGGATTTCAACACACTGTGGCTGAAGTTTCAATGTTTGTGGATCTTCCATCACACTATAAAGGCACCCATATGAGTCGTTTTGTTGAAATTCTCTCTAAAATAAATGGTGAAATATCATTAAACAGATTAAAAGAAATATTGAAAATTATTAAAGACAAACTAAATGCACAAAAATCAAAAATAGAATTTCATTTCCCTTATTTTATTGAAAAAAAAGCACCAATTTCTCATTCTAAAGCTCTCATCGACTATGATTGTAATCTTATAGCTACACTTTCGGATAAGTTTTCATACATCTTATCTGTCATTGTTCCTGTTCATTCATTGTGCCCATGTTCAAAAGAGATTTCACAATATTCAGCTCATAATCAGAGATCTTTTGTTACAATTACAATTGAAGCAAAGTCGGTCATCTGGATAGAGGATCTTGTTGAAATAGCTGAAAAGAATTCATCTTCACCATTGTATTCTTATCTTAAAAGAGTGGATGAGAAATATGTCACAGAGTATGCATACGATCACCCGATGTTTGTTGAAGATATAGTTAGAGCTATTGCAAATGATTTAAGCAAAATATCTACAATAAAGTATTTCAAAGTTGAAGCTGAAAATATGGAATCCATACACAATCACAATGCATATGCTTCCATTGAAAGATTTTTAGATGAAGAAAAAAAGTGACAATAGCAATAAAAGAAGTAAAAATACCAGAAATAATTATATAATTATGGATAAATCTCTTTTTGACTTCATTTTCTTAAAAAATATAGAATCAATAAACATTGAAAATGAGGATTATTTTGTAAATCAGCGATCTTTTGAAAAAGTTCCCTCAATAGATAGAAATACAGCAAGATTATTGTTTTTTATTTCTTATTTAATTAAACCAGAATATATCCTTGAGATTGGCTTTGGTTCTGGTTTTTCCAGTTATTCATTATATTCAGGTTCAAAAGAATCAATTAAAAAAATATTTTCATTTGAGCATGAAAAAAAAAGATATTTAAAAGGTTTAGATTTTATTGAAACAAAAAAATTGCCGGTTGAATTGATTAATAAAGATTTTTCAAAAGAAGCACTAAATGAAATTTTTGAAAAAAAATTAAAATCCGATAAAAATGCAAACTTTTTTGATGTAATATTTATAGATGGAACTAAGAGAGAATACCCATTTTATTTTGAAATTGCTTTCGATTATTTAAGAAAAGGTGGTATAATCCTGTTTGACAATGTCTTATTTAATGGCAATATTTTGAAGCTAATAGAGCTTGATAAAGGTAAAAATGTCGAAGGTGCTAAAATTCTTATTAATTTTGTTTATAATACAATAAAAGATAATAGACTTTTATCTTATCTTTTACCAGTTGGAGATGGGATTTTAATTTCAATTAAAAAATAAAAATTAAATTGGAATTAAATTAAGGATAAAATTGAATTATAAATGAAATTTTTGTAAAAATAAAATTAATATTGGGCAAAAATATGTTAAGAAAGATACTTGCTATTTTACTTTTTATTATACTTGTTTTACTTTTTTTTATAAATTCACCATCTATTAGATTTGCCTCTTCTGTAAAATTAATTTCTGAAATTAATGATAATACAGTAAAAATTTATGATAATAAATTTCACTTAAACACTGTTTTATACTGGAATAGAATCAATAAAATAACAAAGGTTACAAAAGGTTATAAGCAAAATGATATTATTTTTGAAAATTCATATTTTTATAATGGTAAAGATTTTATACTGAGTAAAGAAGGTGAAAGTATTTATATTATAGACAAAAAAAATGAAGAGAAAAAATTTCTTATAAATGGGGCTGTAGCTCTTGTAAATAAAGATTCAAATCTTTTTGCAGTGCTTCAAAAAAATGGACTTGATATTACTTTTTATCAATTTATCCCTTTAGAGAGAAGGTCCATAGAGCTTAAAAAAGAAGTGTTTTCGAGCTTTTATACATTTTATGAAATAACAAGAAATAGTTTTTATTTTTCTTTGATGAATGGAAGTTGTTATGTTTATAATCCATTTGATCTCATTTTATCCGAAAACATTATAAAAGATGATGTTTTTATACAATGCATAACTGCAAACTCTTCTTCAACAAATTATCTAATAATATCCGGATATAATCCACAATATTTAAGTCAACTAAATAAAGATGGTAAAATTATCTACCAGTATAAACTGGGTAAAAGTTATCCATCAGTATTTATGCACCTTCTTGATAATAATATATTACTTTTAAAAAATTCAGAATCACTGGATATATATGATGTAAATTCCAATAAAGATAAAGGCATTAAATTGAGAAACTCTCTAAGAATTAATGGAGATATTCTTGATATTATTGAATTTTATTCATTAACTATTTTTATTATAAGCGATGGTAAACAATTCAATCTTTTGTTTTATGATTTTAATAAAAATAAATTTTATAAGAAAAACTGGAGGTATCCTGTATATCAGTTAGATATTATCGATACAAATGGAATATTTTATCTATATAATCAAAATATGATGTGGATACTTCAAGTTAATCTGGATTAAAAAAATATTATTGAAAAACTTAATTAAAATGGGGATAAGATGGATAAAACCTTAATAATTTTTCTTCTGATCTTGTTTTTAAGTTTTTCATTTATAAACAAATCACTGCCAAATCTTTTTTTGTACAGGGATTTTTGTAACCCATCAAATTCCTTTCTTCCAGCAGCACAATTTTATTCATCAGATAAAAAGATAAGTTCATTTTTTAATGGACAATTGATTTATTATAAAAAAAATATCTCACCTTATAAATATGATTCTGTTTTTCCAGATATAATAGTATATAAAAGCGAAAGTAAATATATTGGTTTTACAAATATCTTATATCCAGAAGAAAAGATAAATATAAACGAACAGATAGAATTTAATGATAATTTTTTTCATTCCTTTATCATAGAAAATAAAATTTTTTTAAATCCACTAAAATATTTGAAACCATCTATATCATCTTCGGTATCCATTATTAATGTTTATTATTTAAATGAAGAGGATGTTGCCGTTGCATTCAGGCAAAATTATAAAAACAATATAATACCAATATTAATTTATACTTATTCAACTTATCTTTCCGGTAAATTTGCCTATATATCAAATGTTTATAATATTGAAATTTATCTTGATGATGAAATTATCTACGAAAGAAAACTGGATACAATTTCAAAAAAGAAAATAATTGAACTTATATCAACATCCAGTAAGCCTCAATTTATTAAATATATTATTTCAAATGTTTCTGATGGAGAACATATATTAAAGGTAAGGGTATATGATTTTTCAGGTAATTTCAAAGAGATTCAAAAAAAATTCAATGTAAAAAGTTACTAAAGCCGGAGTGTAAAATGAAAGATTTATATATGAGAAATAATGCAAGAGAAAATGAGGTAAAAAAGAATATCGATTGTCCATTATGTAAGGCAAAGGATTTTAAAATTATTTATAAAACTAATAAATTTCAATTTGTAAGATGCAGTGAATGTGGTGTTCTTTATCAGAATCCAGTACCTGAAAATAAATTTATTCAAAATAGATATGATGATAAATATTTTCAGTATGAAATTGAAAATCAAAATAATTTTTTTCAGCTTCAATTGAAAACTCTTAATGATTGCAAGATAGAAAAATTAATTTCTGGTTTTAAGGGTAAGAAAATTCTGGATGTTGGATGCGCCACAGGACTTTTATTGAATTACTTAAAACAAAAAGGAGCTAATGTTTATGGTGTTGAAATATGCACTAAGTCCTGTAGATATGCATATGAAAATTTTGGAATTACTTTATACAATGGTACATTAGAAAATGCAAGGTATGAAAGTAATTTTTTCGATATTGTTCATTTTTCTCACCTTATCGAACATATACCTGATCCTTTGAATTTTATGAATGAAATATATAGAATAACAAAAAATGGCGGTTATATTCTTGTTACAACACCAAGAGAAGATTCTATATGGGCTAAAATTTTTGGTATTAAATGGAGATCATTGATTCCCGATCATTTAATACTTTTTACAAGACAACATCTTATATCTCTTGTAACAATATCTGGATTCAAACCACTCTTTATTGAATCATGGGGTTCAATTCCAATAGATTCTAAATTTAAGTTTTTAAAGTCATTATCTGATAAATATGCCAAAAAGCTTGATAAAGGTGATGTCCAGTTTATTTTAGCAAAAAAAGAATAATTTAGAATCTTTATATGGAGAATTTATGGAAATAACAACTCCGATGATGCAACACTGGGCAAAGATTAAGGCAAAGTACAATGATTTTATTATTTTCTACAGGTTAGGTGATTTTTACGAAATGTTCGAAGATGATGCCCATCTTGCATCAAGAGTTTTGAATCTTACTTTAACTTCGAGAAATGGACATCCTATGTGTGGTGTTCCACAGCATGCATATAAAATCTATCTTAAAAAACTTATTAAAAGTGGATATAAAGTAGTAGTTTGCGAGCAACTTGAAGATCCTGCCAGAGCAAAGGGTATGGTTAAAAGAGGAGTTACCGAGGTTATAACT
>JBKBTB010000246.1:0-2818 GCA_046291015.1 Exilispira sp.
AAATCAATATGGAAATCTTTTTAAATTATGTAAAAAAGAAAGAGGTGACATTTAATCAGCAGATAAATGATAGAATAGATATTATTAAGAAATTTAAAAATATTGATGACGAAGAAAATAATATAAAAATTAAAAGTGAAAAGAATGATGAAAAAACACAATCTAAAAAAAAGAATGAAGATAAGATGATGATTGAAAATACTGAAATGATAGAAGATAAATATAGTTATCTTATTGAATTTATAAATAATGTCTTTTATGATTCTAATATTTGAAATGATTTTGACAGTACATTATTTTCTAAATAATCATCTATAAATTCTCTTAATTTTCGTATTTGAAATGGTTTTTTTATAAACCCATTGGCACCCATATCTTTACATCTTTCAATAACAGAGTCTTCAACAAGTGCGGAAATAATAAAAATTGGCTTATTCTTGGTGTATTGATCTGTTCTTAATAATTTTAAAACATCGAATCCATTTAAACCTTGCATCATTATGTCTAATAATATTAAATCTGGATTGTTATTTAAAAGAGAATAGAGCCCCTTTCTACCACTTGCACAGGTATATACTTTGTATTTGGTTTCAAAGGCATATTTTAATAAATTCAATAAATCTTCGCTATCATCAATGATAAGTAAGCTTTTCATCTATCCCCCACAATAAATTCTATTCATTTTATTTTTTATAGTATAAGATATAGATAAAAATTTTCAAATAAAATTAAAAAATAAAATTGGAAATAAAGTTTACATGGATTTTGGATACAAATTAATTGATATTTAATTATTTGAAAAATAGCCAATTCAGATTAAAATTAAAATAAGAGTTATGGAGGAATTATGAGAGTAGCTGTTCATGTTACTCATGAAGCTGTTCAAAAAATAGGTGGAATAGGTTCTGTTATAAATGGTGTGTGCACTGCTGATAATTATAAAAACTTTTTTGAAAAGACTCTTCTTTATGGACCGGCTTTTACTTCAATTTCAGATGTTTTTTCAAAATTGGGCAGAGGCGGAAATGTACTTTACTCCAATCAGGATTCATTGGATAAAGATGCATATCATTCTATATTTTATCCAATTATAGAAAAGTATCAGATAGATATTATTTATGGGACAAGAACCCTGGCAAGTGAATATAATATAAATAAAACTAATGAGGTCGAAGTTTTGCTTGTTAATGTTCAAAATATGAAACAATCTCATGTCGATATATTCAAGTATGTTTTATGGGAAAAATATGGTATTCAGTCAGATAGATTTACGGATTGGGATTATGAACAATATGTTAGGATAGCAGTTTGTTATTTTGATTTACTTAATGCATTATACGGACAATCATTTAGTTTTTATCATTTCTCTCATGAATATATGGGCATTCCTTCCTGCTTGAAAATAATATCTGAATCTTTTAATCTTGGATTAAAAAATCATAAGACAATATTCTGGGCTCATGAAATATCTCCGGCAAGAAGTGTGGTTGAAAATTATCCAGGTCACGATATTTCTTTTTACAATATTCTTAATGAAGCAGAAAAAAGATATATTTCGATGGAATCAATATACCCTGAGATATTGGATAATTACAGAACTCAGTTAGTTAAAAGAACAATTAATTTTGATTTTATTTTTGCCGTATCAAATCTGGTTAAAAAGGAATACCTTTTCTTAAATCCACAAATTGAAAAAGAAAAAATAAAAATAGTATACAATGGTATTTCATTTCAAAATATAGATTGGAAGAAAAAAAGTGATAGCAGAGAGAAATTATTAAAGTACATAGAATCTATTTTTAATTTTAAATTTAATGTTTTATTTACTCATGTTACAAGACTTGTTTCATCAAAGGGTTTATGGAGAGATTTTAATCTTCTTGAAAAACTGGATGAGATATTTTATGAAAATGGCTTAAAAGGAGCTTATATTTTACTTTCAACTTTAATAGGAACTGGAAGAAATACTTCAGATATTTATCGAATGGAAAAAGAATATGGTTGGCCTGTATTACATAAGAAAGGATGGCCAGATTGTATTGGATATGAAGAGGAAATTTATGATTATGTTCAGATTTTCAATGCAAAATCAAAGGCTATAAAAGCATTATTTATAAACCAATTTGGATTTGATACCAGAACCTGTGGTAATAGAGTCCCAATTGAAACGAATATTGCAGATTTAAGAATTGCCTCTGATGCAGAACTCGGATACTCTATTTATGAACCTTTTGGAATTTCGCAGATAGAAACCATTCCATACGGAGGAGTCTCTCTTTTATCGAGAGCATGTGGTTCATCATTTCTTTTTGATAGTATCCTTAAAAATAATTGTCCAAAAGCTTATCATATAATTGATTTTTCATCTATAGAAAATTTGAAAATACCAAAAATTAATGAAATTATTAAATCGACAGAAAGTATTGATTTGATGAAAAATTTGAATTTCGAATTAAGGAAAGATATTGAAAATGAATTGTTTAATATTAACTTAAAAGAAATATATGATGTAATACCAAAAACAGATAAAGATAGAAAAGTTTTGCTTGAAAGTATTTTATTATATATAAATAATTTTAGCTGGGAATCAAGGCTTAAAGATATTTTTAATTATTTTGAAAATTAAATTATCTTTTTATTATCAGAATTTTAACTTATACCATTATTTAATAATATTCTATAAATTGTAAATTTCAGGGGGGTGGATATGGAAATTAAAAGATTTGTCGTAGGACCATTAAATACAAATTGCTATTTTGTTTCATATAAAAGTATAAATATCTTGATTGATCCTGGATTTGAAGATGATGAGCTTATT
>JBKBTB010000023.1:0-14327 GCA_046291015.1 Exilispira sp.
CATATAAACCTTTTTTAAAATTCACATGATAAAAAAATTAAAAATATGCATATAAATAATATTAAAAATCACTAAAATAATATTAAAAATCACTTAAAATAATAAATTAAAATAATAAAACAATAAAATCAACAATACATATATTAATAATTATAAAAATATCTAAATAATTAACTATATAAAAATAAAAAAATAATATCAAAATAAAAAATAAATATTAAAAAGCTTAAAATAAAATAAAAATGCAGCTTAAGTATAATGTGAATTATACATTATACTTTTAGCTGCATTATACTAATTTTTTAATATTTAAGTATACTATTTTTTAGTTTTTTTCTCTTTTTTTTCTTTTTCCAGGACAACTTTAATCTCTTTTCCTTTATAATGCCCGCATGAAGGACATGCATGATGAGGTAAAACAGGGGATTCACATGTTGGACAAACTCCAACTGTAACAAGCTGCCTTTTTTCATTGGCTCTTTTTCTTCTAAATGTTCTTGCATGAGAAGGACGTTTTTTTGGTACTGCCATTTTTATATCCTTAATATTATTATTATTTAAGTATAATTAATGCCACATAAAAATAACAGGTATTTTAATTTGTCAAGAAAAAATCATAAGTCATTGAAAAAAGTTCATCAGACTCATAATCTAGAGTAATTACATGTGATGATTTTTTTAAGTATTTTAATTGTTTTATTCTCGATAATTTAGATTTATTAAAAATCTTCTGTGGAGACTTGAAAGAAGAAACAGGATCAAGTTCCGATTGGACAATAAGAATAGGCACTTTTGTTTTTTTTATATAATAATGAAAAAGTTTAAAGCTTTTATACAATTCATAAATTGTTTTTGTATAATGATAGGGTACATTGCTGTAATTAACCATAAGTTTTCCTGCACTTTCGTTAAAAACAGATGGTTTTTCATCTTTTTTTTTAATTTTTTTAATGAAAATAGAAAAAATTTTCGCATATATCATTTTAGAGTCAGGTATATCATAAGGTGTTGAAAAAAGAGCGAGTTTTTCACAACCAGCTATGTATGAAAGATAAGTTGCGATTTGTCCACCAAGAGAAAGCCCGATAATATAAGTTTTATTTACTCTATTTTTAAATTCCAGGTATTGATCAAATGCACTTTGATACCACTGTTCAACAGTGGTTTTTGCGAATTCACTTATATCTGTTCCATGACCTGCTAATCTTGGACAATAGACAGAAATACCCTTTTGTTCAAATTTTTTTGCAAATGGTATCATTTCTGCCGGACTTCCAGTAAATCCATGAATCAAAAATACTCCTGTATCTTTTGAAAGATAATTATAATAAGTGGCAGCTCCATCCATAATTTTTATATTTTCTATTCGCTTTTTTAACACAATCCCTCCGTAAATAATTAAAAGATTAAAAAACAAGCATAAACTTCTACTTAATCTTAAGAAAATTTTGATAAAAAACAATATAATTGTTGATGATTTTTCAAAATTTCGCATAATAATTTCAGTTATATTTTGTTTAGGAGGTTATATGGATTATAAAGTTAAGGATATTAATCTTGCCGACTGGGGTAGGCTTGAGATAGAACTAGCAGAAAAAGAAATGCCAGGTCTTATGGCTATCAGAAAAAAATATTCTGAAAAAAAACCGCTTAAAGGAGCAAAAATAACCGGGTCATTACATATGACTATTCAAACAGCAGTTTTAATAGAAACTTTAGTTGAACTTGGAGCAGATGTTAGATGGGCTTCTTGCAATATATTTTCTACTCAAGATCATGCTGCTGCTGCTATTGCAAAAAGAGGTATACCTGTATTTGCATGGAAGGGGGAGACACTTGAAGATTACTGGTGGTGTACAAAACAGGCTCTTTTATTTTCTGAAAATGAAGGTCCAGATCTTATTGTCGATGATGGCGGTGATGCAACACTATTTATTCATGAGGCTGTGAGATTGGAAAAAGAGTTTGAAATTACCAATAAGTTACCTTCTGTCTCAAATGAGAGTAAAGAACTTGCTATAATGCAGAAATTGATAATAGAAGATATTGAAAAATATCCAAAAAGATGGACAGAAATCTCAAAAAAGATAAAAGGAGTTTCAGAGGAAACTACAACCGGTGTTCTTAGACTATATGAAAGAAAAAAAAATGGGTCATTGCTTTTCCCGGCAATTAATGTCAATGATTCTGTTACAAAAAGCAAGTTTGATAACCTTTATGGGTGTAGAGAATCTTTAGCCGATGGCATAAAAAGAGCTACAAATGTTATGGTAGCAGGTAAGACTGTTGTAGTTTGTGGTTATGGCGATGTAGGTAAAGGATGTGCTCAATCAATGAGAGGATTTGGTGCAAAGGTAATTGTTACAGAAATCGATCCTATTTGTGCTCTTCAGGCTTCAATGGAAGGATATAATGTATTGACTGTAGAAGATACTCTTGGCTATGGCGATATATATGTTACAGCAACAGGAAATTGCGATGTTATAACTTTAGAGCATATGTTAAAGATGAAGGATGGCGCAATTATTTGTAATATAGGGCATTTTGATGATGAAATAGAGGTAGATAGACTATTAAACTACCCTGGCATTAAAAGGACAACAATAAAACCCCAGGTGGATAAATTTCAGTTTCCAGATGGACATTTTATAATTCTACTTGCTGAAGGAAGACTGGTAAATCTTGGCTGTGCTCAGGGACATCCATCCTTTGTAATGAGTTGCTCTTTTTCAAATCAAACCCTTGCTCAAATAGAACTTTATACCAGAGATCATAAGATTGATGTTTATTGTCTGCCAAAGCATCTTGATGAAGAAGTTGCAAGGTTGCATTTAGATAAACTTGGAGTTCATTTGACTAAATTGACCCCAAAACAGGCAAAATATATAGGTGTTAACCCTGATGGCCCTTATAAAAGTGATATGTATAGATATTAATTGAATAATTAAATGAAATAGAAAGATATAAAATAAAGATAAATAGATAATAGATGAAAAGAAAAGATGAAAAGAAAAATAGATAAAATAAAAGAAAAAAAGATAATTTTTGAAAAATATAGTGCTCTTGGTAATGATTATATAGTCATAGATCCAAATAAAAACAATTTTATTCCTCAAATTCAAATTATCAAAAATTTATGTAATCGTAATTTCGGCATTGGTTCAGATGGTTTACTTTTAGGTCCAATAATAGATAAAAAAGACGAAACTATTAGCATTAGAATTTTTAATTCTGATGGAAGTGAGGCTGAAAAAAGCGGAAATGGTCTTAGAATATTTACCCAATATCTTTTAGATGCTGGATATATTATCAATAGAAAAGATGACAAAACGGATAAAGACAAATTTATAAAAATCAGGACAGTTGGAGGTATTGTAAAATCCATATTTAATGATGATGGTACTATAACTATAGATATGGGTAAGGTAAGGTTTTATGATGTTATTAACATAAAGAATGCTAAATTTAAAAAAAATATTAATTTTGATTATTTTTATAATGATAATGAAAATAATAAATTTGAAACTAAAAAAAATGAAGAATCAAATTTAGAAATTGAGGTTGAAGGATTTTCTGAATACAATATAGAAGAAAAGTTAAAATTTAAAGGTACTTTTTTAACAATTGGTAATCCACATTTTGTAATAATACTGAATAGAGTTGATGAAACTTTAGCAAAAAAATATGGTAAAAGTATTGAAAGTAATCCAATATTTTTAAATAAAACAAATGTTCAATTTGTTCAGGTTTTGGATAAAAACACAATAAAAATCGAAATATATGAACGAGGCAGTGGATACACCCTATCTTCAGGTTCGAGTGCATGTGCCGCAGCTGCTGTTTCTTATATAAAGGGTTTAACAGAAAACAATATCAATGTTGTTATGCAGGGCGGAATCTTAAATGTATTAATTGATAAAAATTTTAATGTCATGCAAACAGGAAAAGTGAAATACATTTTTTCCGGAAGTTTTTTTATTTCAACTTTTCTTGACAAAATTCAAAATTAGTTTTTTTTATATGAAAAGATGCGGGAGATATTAACAATGCCTATTACTCATGAAAGCAAACTCGAAATAATTAGAAAATTTGGTAAAAATGAAACAGATACAGGTTCAATAGAGGTTCAGGTTGCTCTTATTACCGAAAGAATTAATAATTTAACAAATCACTTACAAAATAATAAACATGATCATTCATCAAGAAGAGGTCTTTTAAAATTAGTTGGACATAGAAGGAAATTGCTTGAATATCTTAAAAATAAAAATCTTACAAGATATAGAGAATTGATTAAAGAACTCAATTTAAGAAAATAAGCCATCAGTAAGGATTTTAATGCCCCTCTTTATTGAAAATAAATAAGAGAGGGGTTTATTTTTACTTAATAAAAAATATATACTATTAAAAAGATGTACTAAATTTATTTAAGAAAAAAAATGAGAGATAAGAAATAATAAATAAGATAAAAAATAATACTCTAAGTAATGCTAGAAGATAGAAAAATTGGCGTTAAAAATCTGTGAAAAGCTTCAAAATAAATCTTGATTTTATTAATAATCATTATAATCTTTATTTTATTAATTATGAATTTATTAATAGTAATTATTTGTAATTAATATTTACATTATATCTCAAATATTAAGGAAACAAATTTATGAAAACAGAATTTGAAATTTTACTCGATAATGGAAAATTTACTTTTGAAATTGGAACTCTTGCAAGGCAGGCAAATGGTGCGACCCTGGCTCGTTTTGGAGATACTGCTGTTTTAGCGGTTGCTGTTATGGGACCGGATGTAAAGCAGGATTTTTTCCCATTAACAGTTCATTATTTTGAAAAGGCATATGCAGCTGGTAAAATACCAGGTGGTTTTATTAAAAGGGAGGGTAAGCCTTCTGATAGAGAGATACTAGTATCAAGACTTATTGATAGACCGATAAGACCTCTTTTCTCAAAAAGCTTCACAAGAGAAGTTCAGGTAGTTTCATATACACTTGCTTCGGATCAAGTTCATACACCGGATATCCTATCTATAAACGCATCTTCTGTTGCACTTTCTATTTCTGACATACCTTTTATAAAACCTGTTGGTGCAGTAAGAGTTATTTATATAAATAATAATTTTATCGTAAATCCAAGATTGGAAGATATTGCGAAAGCTGATTTAGATATTGTTGTTGCGGGCACATATGATGCTATAACCATGGTAGAAGGTGGAGGGAAAGAAATTGACGAAAATATTTTACTTGAAGCCTGCAAAATAGCACATGGTCAGATAAAAAAAATTGTAGAGGGAATTAACCAGATAGTAAAAGAAATCGGCAAACCTAAAATTAAAGTTGAGGAAGAAGAAGATAATAAAGCTCTGGGTGAATTCATAAAAACAAATGTAGAAAATGAGCTAAAAAAAGCTTTATTTATATATGATAAGCTTGCAAGACAGGAAGCGATTGAGAAGGTGAAAAAAAATTATCTACCTTTAATTAAAGAACAATATAAAAAGCAGCAGAACAAAGAAATAAATGAAAGTTATATGAGTAAAAAACCAGGAACAGTTGTAGAATTCGATAAAGAAGAAGTAGAAGATGAAGAAGAACAGCTCGACTCTTCTTTTGAACAGATGTACTATGATTATTTTGATAATATAACCAGAAATCTTATGCGGGAAAGTATTTTAAAAGATGGCATTAGACCAGATGGAAGAAAGACTGAAGAGATAAGACCAATTTCTATAAGATTAAATCTTTTCAATGATACCCATGGTTCCGCTCTTTTTACAAGAGGAGAAACTCAGGCACTTGTTGTGACAACATTGGGTTCAATAAGCGATGCTCAAATTCTTGATAATATAGAAGGAGAACTTTCAAAAAGATTTATGCTTCATTATAATTTTCCTCCTTTTTCAGTAGGTGAAACTGGTAGATATAATGCTCCAGGAAGAAGAGAAATAGGGCATGGCCATCTTGCAGAAAGATCAATTGAAGCTGTTTTGCCAGAATATGATTCTTTTCCTTATGTGATTAGATCTGTTTCTGAAATACTTGAATCCAATGGTTCAAGTTCTATGGCTACAGTTTGTGGAACATCCCTGTCTTTATATTCTGCTGGTGTGCCTCTTCCAAGGCTTGTAGCAGGTATTGCTATGGGGCTTGTTAAAGAAAATGATCAATATGCAATTCTTTCAGATATAATGGGCATGGAAGATCACCTTGGAGATATGGATTTCAAAGTTGCCGGAACTGATAAAGGAATAACTGGATTTCAGATGGATATTAAAATAGAAGGAATAACATTTGAAATCTTTGAAAAAGCACTTCAGCAGGCTAAAAAGGGAAGAATGTATATACTTAATATTATGAATGAAGCAATTAAAGATATTCCCTGTAAGGTATCAGAAAAAGCTCCCAAAATTCATATAATGCAGATAGATGAAGAGAAAGTTGGAGCTTTAATAGGTCCTGGAGGTAAAGTAATTAAAAGCATAATTCAGGAAACTGGAAGTGATATAAATGTTGAATCTGATGCAAAAGTTGTTATATCAAATAAGGATAGAGAACTTTTAGAGCAGACAATTCAAATGATTCAGAATACAATAGATCCAAATCCAAGATTGAATGAAGTCTATAATGGAATAGTAAAAAAACTTTTACCCTATGGAGTTCTTGTTGAGTTTATTCCAAAAATTATAGGCATGCTTCATATAAGTGAAATATCCAGAGATAGAATAGAATCAATAGAATCAAAATTCAGAGTTGGAGATAGAGTAAAAGTTAGACTTATTAAGATAGATGAACAGGGTAAATATTATCTTAGTTCAAAAGAATTTATTTAAAGTTTTAATATTTGATACAATAATAAAATAAATTATTTCAATTAGAATCAGATAAGCTAACATAATTATTTCAAAAAGTTAGAATTATTATTTATTGAATATTTTTTTTATTGAATCTATTATTGAATTAAATTATAGTTATTGATTCGATAATTATGAGGTATAAGTTGAATTTTTAAATTTATTATATTTTAAATAAATTTTAAGTTGATAATTTATAATGGAATTTTATAAAATTAAAAAAATCATAAATTCTATGATATTTATTAAATAAGCATAAATAAGCAATAACTGAAAAATTTATAAATTAACAGATATAATAAATAATTAGATTAATTTTTTAAAAACTGAATAATTAATATAAAGATAATTAAAGAAATGAGAATTAATAAATAAGAATTAATAAAACAGATTACTTATAAAAAATGGAGAATAAAATTAAATTATGGAATTAAGAATAATACCTGTTGGTGGACTTGGTGAAATCGGAAGAAATATGACACTCTTTGAAAGTGAGAAATCAATAATTTCAATAGATGCCGGATTGCAATTTCCGACAGCAGAAATGTATGGAATTGATTATGTAATACCTGATTTTAACTATTTAAAAAGCAATAGGCAAAAATTTAAAGGGCTTATAGTTACTCATGGTCATGAAGATCATATAGGAGCAATTTCATTTTTATTAAAAGAGTTTCCCTATATTACAATTTATGGTACAAAACTTACCCTTGAACTGATAAAAGCAAGGATAACTGAGAAAAGAAATCTTTTGAATCAAAACAATTTACCCAAAATGATTGAAATAAAACCGGATAGATTTTATAGTTGCGAAGATTTTGAATTTATGCCATTTGTGGTAAATCATTCTATTGCTGATGCTGTTGGTATAGCTATAAAAACATCTGCTGGTTTTATTATTTATACTGGAGATTTTAAGATTGATAATACACCTGTAGATAATAAGATTTTTGATTATCATACACTTTCCGACCTGGGAAGAAAAGGTGTTCTTCTTCTGATGTCAGATTCTACAAATTCAGAAAGAAAAGGATTCTCAAACTCTGAAAAAGAAGTTGTCGAAAATCTTGAATATTACTTTATAAAAGCCAAAGGGAAAATTATAGCAGCTACATTTGCTTCCAATATTCATAGAATTCAACAGATTATCGATGTTGCAAAAAAATTTGATAGAAAGGTTTTTATCTCTGGTCTCTCACTTGAAAAAAATATAGATATAGCAAGACAGCTCGGTTATATTAATTATGAGCGGAATGTTGTATATCCACTTGAGGATTTAAAAAAGTTTCCTGCTTCTAAGATTGTATGCATTGTTACCGGTACACAGGGAGAGCCTATGTCTGTTCTAACAAGAATGGCTGAAAATAAACATAAGCAAATAAAAGTTGAAAAAGATGATCTTGTACTACTTGCTTCTTCTGTAATACCGGGAAACGAGCATCTCGTTTTTAAAAACATCAACAAACTCTATGAACTTGGGGCTACAGTTGTTCAATCTGAATCAGATGATATTCATGTTTCAGGACATGCATATACAGAAGAGCAGAAGATAATGATACATCTTACAAAACCAAAATATTTTGCTCCAATTCATGGAGAATATAGGCATCTTTCAATTCATGCTTTAACTGCTCAAACAGTAGGAATAAGAGCTGAAAATATATTTCTTCTTAAAAATGGAGATATACTTGAAGTTGAAAACGGTTTTATAAGATTAATCGGTAATATTGAACCTGAGAATATATTTGTAGATGGTAAGGGAATTGGTGATATTTCAGATATTGTAATAGAAGAAAGACAGAAACTTGCTGAAGATGGAACTGTTGCGGTTGTTGTTACATTAAATAAAGAATCATCCAATATTGCAAGTCCTATAGAACTAATATCTCGAGGTTTTGTACTGATAGACAATTCTGAATCCTTACTTGAAAAAGCAAGAGAATTGACGAATCAGGTTGTTAATAAATGGATAATAGATCGTTCAAATAGCTGGGATGACTTAAAAAAAAGAATTAAAAGAGAACTTAAAAAATATTTTAATGAAGAGATTGCAAGAGATCCATTTATTCTGGTAATTATTATTGAGGTATGATTTAAATTATTTTACTCTTAAAATAGAAATAAATTAATATCTTTAATTTAGTACCGTTAAAATTTATAAATTAAATTTTATGTCTATCAGAAAGCATTTTTTCCATTATACTAACTATTGTTCTATCTGTTTCAACCATACCAATATTATTTAAAGTAGCCAGATTTTCAAGTGTTTGCTCTATAGTATAACCAATTATACCATCTCCCGGTGGTACAAATGCTTTATTTATAGCAAGATAAGCATATTCCACGGCAGAACTTGCAGCAGCTGAAAGTTTAAATGCACAGGAAACTTTTGCTCCATCACAAATCATTCCAGCATATGTGCCTATAACCGAATGCATTGCATTAATCATGTCTTCTATTTTACCACCGAGAAGATGAACAACGCCAGCAGCAACACCTACTGAAGCTGCAACAGCACAACCACAAATTGTGGTTAATCTTCCAAGATAACTTTTAAAAAGTATTGTAGATATTGAAGATATAGCAAGAGCTTGAAGAAGAATTTTTTCTGCTGGTTTAATATTTAAACTTGCACCATAAACGCCTACAAGTGCAGTAATTCCATGGTTCCCGCTTCCAGTTAGGGCTATTACGGGAACTTTAAGTCCAATCATTCTTGCTTCTCCTGCTGCAGCTGTGAAGGCTTCTACAGATCTTGCTGTGCAACATGCAGCAGATTGAAATTCATTTGAAGATATACAACTTCTGGTATTTGATATGGATTTTCCAAATCTGGTGCTTTTATCTAAAAGACCTTTCTGAGCTGCATCAAAGTTTACCTTAGCGGCTTCCAGTAGAAAATTAAAATTATCTGGTTCTATAGAAATTATTGTGCTTACTAAATTTGAAAAATTTTCTTTTTTTATGTTTATTCTTTCTTTTATTTCAAAATTTTCTTTTTTTTCAAAAATGATTTTTCCATTTTTTTCAATGAGAGCCAAATTTGTATAATCTGAATGGATTATGACTCGAACTTTATCATTATCTTTTATAGCATTTACTTCAATATATAAAATCTCCTCGGGTTTTAATGCCTGATTTTTTCTATCAGGAAATAGTGATTTAACACTTATGATTTTTTGATTTACAAGTTTTTTAGCCTCTTCTAACATGTTTTGATTAACAGTTTCAAGGATGCTTAATTTTGCATCACTGTTTTCTGAAATGGCACCCAGTGCTGCTGCAAGCTCTATTCCAGATTGACCTGTTCCAGGTATTCCAGCATTAACAGCATTTTTAAAAATATTTAAGCTTAAGATTAAATCAATTTTATCCGGAATATCTCCAAGATGTTTTTTGGCTATTGAAGTCGCATAGCAGATAACACCTGGGTCAGTACAACCCATAGTTTTAGTAAGTTCATTTTCAATAATTTCAATAATCTGTTTTTTTTCCATTGTTATCCTCTTTTTCTTCCTTAATTTTCTTAAATTTATCAAAAAAATTAAAAAGCAATATAAATAAGAATAAAACAAGAGAAATTATCAACAAAAAGTTTAGTGGAAAAGAAAAATTTCTAAATAAATAAATAAAAGTGAATGTAAGAATACTTAAAATAATAAGATTGAAAAAAATTTTATAAGAAATCTTATTAAATTTTATTTTACTGGATTCGATAAAATTTATTACAATAAATAGATTCAGACTTAAAATAATACTAAAAATGGAAAAATTTTTAATATAAATAGGATCTGATGTGAAATAAAAAAATATATTTAATAATAAAATTGTAAATAAAATCAAAATAGATAGAACTCTAAATATCTTTTTATCCTTGAAAGAAAATTTATTGATTAAAGAGAAATAGATAGAAAAAATTATAGTTAAAAACAATATTAGTTGAACAAAAATTATAGTATTAAAATGATTAGAAACAAAATATTTCATATCATATTTCATATTTTTCCAGATTTTCTCGTTAGTTCTTTAAGATAAAAAAGGTTTTCCCTTATAAATTGACCAAAAGGCTCTATACAGTTATAATTTAATACAATTGCACCAGCCTTTTTTGCTGTTTCTATTGTTATTTTTCGAAGTGAAGATTGAAGTAAATATGATTTTCTGTATTTTTCTTTCTTCCTTTCATCAAAATTTAAATAAAGGTATTCAACAAAATCCAGAGCAATTATAACAAATCTATATTTTCTATTATGAAATCTAATAATATGGGGTATAACATCTTCAAAAAGAGGTGTTATTAAAAAGATTAAACTTACTGATGGTAATACTGAAGAAGGTATATTATCTAATTCCCAGAAATCCTGTTGATCGTTTATCTTAATCCTGCTTAAAACTTGAGTTATCATTTCAAGCTGAATTTTACCATAACCCGGTCTGACATAGTTAAAAAATGAACCAAATTCTAAAAGGCTAACCCTGTTCTGCAATTTAAGAAGTGACTTTGCTATGCAATATGCTGCTTCAATTCCTTTTTCGAATATCTGTTCATAATCCATATAGATATTAAATTTATTTCTACAATCTACTATTATTGATGCATCTGTATTTGATTCTCTTTCAAATTCATTTACATAAAGTTGATTTGTTTTGGCAAAATGCTTCCAGTTTATGCTATTTAGTCTGTCTGTTTCAATATACTGTCTGACTCCAAAAAAATTTAATCCGGTACCTGCTTTTTTTGATGGTATCATCCCTGTATAAATTAAAAGCTTTTTACTTTTAATTGGTAAATTAATATCGATAGTTTGATTTGGTATAGCATAAAATTTAAGTGGTGCTTCAACTTTTATTTTTTTCGATAAAATAAAAAAGGGTCCAAATATTTCAATATCTATTGTGTTAATCTGATAAAAGCCCCTTTTAATTTTAATTTTATAAGAATAATTAAAAGAAAAATTCTCAATTGAATTAAAATTCCCATTAGAAAAAAAAGAAGATCTTTTTTTAGAATTATAAATTCCATTAAAAAAACCAGTTTCGATTCCATCATCATCAATACTAAAAGCATTTGCTTTATTGCGATCAGCAAATTGATTCGCTATAACCTTTAAATTAGTTGGTAATTTTTCGTATACCTTAAAATAAAATCTTCTTTTTGATTTAATTATTATTCTTGTATTTATTTCTACTATTTGATTATCAACAAATCTATTGTTTCTTTGTTCATATATTTCATTATTTTCTATAAGGTATATTTTTCGAAAACATTCTATATTAATATTATCAAAAAGATAACAATAAAACAAATCTATAATAAATATAGTGAAACAAAAGATGCAAAGAGCTATAAAATCTGAGTTAAAAGTCAATAATGATATGGTTAAAAAAATGATAAAAAAAACTAAAAGAAAAAAAGTTGAAAATCTTTGCATTTATGACTATCATCCCTTATTATTAATTTTATAAATAAAAAGAGAATTTTTTTTAATTACTAATTCAATATTGGTGCTGGAATGGATTTCAAGATTCTTTCAAGCAAATCAGAACATGCATCTTTTCTTAGCCATAAAGAAGGATCAAGAAGTATTCTATGAGAAAGAACAGGCTTGACAAATTTTTTTACATCATCAGGAATTACATATTCTCTTCCACAAATTGCAGCGTAAGCTTTTGATATTTTGTATAACATTAGTGAACCTCTTGGACTCGAACCAACAGTGATATTCTGATTTTCTCTTGTGGCAAATATTATTGATACTATATATTTTTCAATGCTTTCATCCATATAAACATCTTCGACAATTTTTTGCATCTTGATAAATTCTTCTTCATTTATTACCTTAGAAAGAATAGCATCATCCTGTTTGCGTTCTTTTCTAAGTTTTAATATGGTGTGTTCCTCTTCATATGTCGGGTAGTTTACTGAAATTTTTATGGCAAATCTATCAAGTTCTGCTTCTGGAAGAGGGAAAGTACCTTCATATTCAATAGGATTTTGAGTGGCAATTACGATAAAAGGTTTTTTAAGAGGTATGGATTTGCCTTCAACAGTAACCTGATTTTCCTGCATGGCTTCGAGTAAAGCGGATTGAGTTCTTGGAGATGCTCTGTTTATTTCGTCAGCTAAAAGTATCTGCGTAAAGATAGGACCTGATCTAAATATAAAATCTTTTTTATCTTTATCATAATAAAATGACCCGGTTATATCCTGAGGAAGAAGATCTGGTGTAAATTGAATACGCTTGAATTCAAGACCTAAAACAGATGCTAAAGATCTTGCTATTAATGTTTTACCAAGCCCTGGAAAATCTTCGAAAAGAGCATGACCTCCTGCAAGAAAGGTTGCAAGAAGCATTTCTATTGTATCCTTTTTACCTACAATAGCCTTTGAAAGTTCCTGTAAAATCTGATCTTTTAATTCTTTGATCATTTTAATCTGCATATTAACCTCTTAAAATTAAATTATCTTGAAAAATAATATTTAATCATTCTCAATTATTATGGAAATATTATAAAATAATTATATCTTTTTTATTCATTAAATTTTTTATAAAGCAATTCAATTGCTTCTTCAATAATTTTTTCTTTATTCACCTTGTTTTTAAGATTATTTAATATTTTTTTTATTTTTAATGCTGGTAAATCATCTATTTTATTATCTAAAAATGTGTTATAGAACTCAGCTGATTCCAATAGAAAGCTTTTTATCCTTTGCGGGATATCTATTTTATCATCTTTTAGCAATTGTATTATATTGCTAAAAGATAAAAATGAATATCCAGATTTAAAGGCAAAACCTTTTGCCAGAATCTGTGCCAAATTTGCCCTATAATATTTGCTTTTAGCAGCTAATTCTATTTGTTGATAAGTTTTTTCAATATAATTTAATTTATTCCTGTTGTTTTTTCTTTCTTTTTGATCTTTTTTTAGATATAAAGGTAGGTATATCAGTAGTGTCATCAATGTGGCAAGTGAAATCATAACATAAAGGAAGTATAAAATAGCTGAAATAATTTCTGGATCTATATATGAAATAATCTTCATAAATCTTCTTTTTTTAACTTTTTTATGCAATTTCTTAAACTTTTTACGACAATTTCTTTTTCCTCTAACAAAATTGTCTGATTTGAATATTTTGCTCTTTCAAATGAATAGGTCAAATTGTCAATATCATCGCTATAAAGTCCCAAAGATAATAAAATTGGTTTAAATTCTCTACTCGTAAGTGATGGATCTTTGGATTCTCTGGCATATTTCTTTACTGAATAAATAAGGGTAAGATAGCAGTTAATTATAGTATCTTTTATGTTATTCCCAGTGTCAATCAAATCTATAGCTTCATTTATTGCGGTTTTCACTTCATCAACAAGAATTTTTTTTGATTTATCTTTCTTAAAAATATTAAAAAAGAATAGGTTTAAGCCAGTTTCTTTTATCTCACTTATAATTTTTTTAATCAAATTAATTAAAAATA